>JAOZLK010000715.1 GCA_029934875.1 Bacteroidales bacterium
ATCACTTCCAGGCATTTGCCTGGTATAGCCATATCCCCCGGAGCCTATCCTGGTATTATCATTGTCGGGCGACAAGAGGTTTTGATCCACGAACTGATCCAGTTCCGTCATCCATGCCTGTACCATTCTTTCGTAGAAAGCATGTACCATTTCGGGCCTTAGCATCAGGTCCATCATCACTTCCTGAACTCCCCACCATCGCACCAGATAGTCCCAGGGAGTATACCAGATATGGGTCTGTCCCAGCTTTCGAACGGGTAGGATCTTACCAAATATCTCTTCCATCAGCTGCATCCTGATTTTGGTGGCTGTCTCATTATGGGTCACCCGGGGCATTTCAATCTTTTCCAGGTCGTCCATATCCCTGATCTGGATGTTGAAGTGTCTCGACACAACGTCATTACTTGCATCGGTCAGTGCCAGGTCCACATCTTCCACAATGCCAAAATCGGTACTGTGTATGGAGAGGGGACAATCAAGCCAGGGATTGATTACCATATCGCCAGGCATATGTTTCCACTGGTATATGGTTTTCCGCATAAGGTCCTCCTGGGACCTTGCCCAGGTGTTATTGCAACGAAGGGTCAACTCCTCATTGTGGTTCATTTCATGCCAGGGGATCTCATTGATCCATACCATGGGGCGTTCCGAATCCAGATCATTCAGTTTTTGCCACAATTGGGCCTTGGTTTTTTGAATGGGAAGTGAAGCGATCCTGGCCCACTCTTCGGCCAGACTTCTTAAAACATCAATTTCGGATTGGCCCAGGATAATTTCGCTGGCAACTTCGGGTGATTCAATATGGCCTGGATCGTGAAGCATTTTTAAATGGCTTAAGTTAACAGAATTGCATAATATTATCGCCTGATACAGATAATGAGGGGATATGATAAATTCTGGATTACTTTTTATATAATTGTTACTATGTTTATTACTGCTGTAAAAATCAGTATAAATCATTAAATATATGTTGGAGGGTTATTACGAATACTTGGATAATAATTACATATGATAAATGCTTCAAAATTTACTATTTCAGGCATGGGGCGGCAAAAATCCATAGCTCTAAGCTTAGCTATGATTTAATTCCAGGAAGGGTGTATTTTCTGAATGGCTATTCCATTCTTAGCCAGGAATGTACAGCTTTTATGTCCGTAGATTGGTTTCATTTTCAGCTGGAATCCTTGTATTTGGAGAAGATATTAAAATCGGCCTCCTGTGTCGTCTCTTTTGATATTCAAAGCCTGAGCTCCTTTATCCGGGTATTTGAAAAGCTTCAGGCTTTCTTTCTAAAAAAAAGCACCCTCAGGGAAGCACGTATTTCCACATTGGAGATACAATCCCTGATTCAGTTTGTTATTGCACGAATTATCGATGAGAAGGAAATTGATATTTCAGAGGATCATCATAAAATTAACCGCCTTTTACCTGCGCTTGACTTTATAAATCAACATTACAGGGAGCGTATTTCCCTGTCACAACTGGCCGAGAAATGCCACTACTCGCCAAATTATTTCAACCGTTTATTTCGAAGTACCTTAAACATCCCCCCCTGCGGTATATTCAGCAAAGAAGGATGGAGGATGCAAGCCGGCTACTGACTTATTCCGGCACACCCATTAAAGAGATTGCCAGTGAGGTGGGGTATGACGATCCGGCCTATTTTTCTAGAATATTCCATCAGACCTATAAAATGAGTCCAGGTGGTTTCAGAATCAGGAACCGTAAAAAGATGCCCTGAAAATATCCTGAACCATCCAGAACTCCTGATTTCGAACAGTTATTCAATTCAGAAGTGGCACAGAAACCTAACTCTTGATTTTCTTCAGGATTCTCAGATAAGGGCGGGAAATAAACCTGTGGCCAGGAGGATGAATTTGTTTTTTATGTTCATAGTTTATAGTCAGGTGATGGTGATTGGACCAGTCAGGCTACAATTTTAAAATTACATTTTTTTTTACTAACTTGATTTCCATATTATTAACTAAAAATTCAATATATGAAGACAACTTTTACACTATTACTTTTGGCGGTTTTCACCCTTGGGGTGAATGCGCAATTACTACAAATGCCGGAAACTTTTGAAGCGCCCGAGGCGGATACTTCATGGGAAGCTTTTGGCGATGACAATGGTGATCCTGAGAATTTCATCCAGACCGATAACCCGGTCTTCAATGGAATTAACGAATCTGAATATTGCATAGAGTTCACTCTATCTGAAACTGCCATGACCTGGGCTGGCGCATGGTCTGACTACTACGGACCCATTTCAATCACAGAAGATAGTTACATGATGGAAATGATGGTCATGAAAGATGTACTCACCCCCAGTACATTGAAACTGGAGAATGAGATTGATGGCGGGGCTAATATAGAAATATATGTGTCCAATACCGTGCTCGATGAATGGGAGCTACTCACCTTTGACTTTACCGAAGCCATTGGTTATACTTTCGAAAGGCTGGTGTTCTTTCCTGACTTCCCTGATGCCCGCGAATCAGGTTCAATCTCTTACATTGACAACATTGGTTTTCCCGCTGTTCTTTCTGTAGGTTCAGAGAAGCTGGCAGGTGTACGCATCTATCCCAACCCGGTGGCTGAAAGAATGACTATTCGCTATCCTAATATGGATGGTGTACTTATC
>JAOZLK010000716.1 GCA_029934875.1 Bacteroidales bacterium
CATAGATTCCATCTCCGGGAATTCACCGTCATCATCACCATATTCCTTTCTTAACCTCGCAAATTGCACTTTTAGATCTACAATAATCTCTTCATACGCCTGAGAATCATATACATTTTTGCTTAAGACCCTTCACAATGGATACATCCAATCCGGCACTTTGGTCCGCCCTTTTGCAGGTAATCAATAGCCTGGCAAGAACTACAATCGAAGGGATTACATATGCCCTGTTTTTCATAGTTGATAGTTCAATAAGGAACAAGAAATCTCAGTATAAAATTAAGCTTATTGTCCTCCTAAACATTGAATTATATTCCGAAACAAAAGGAATATCTTCCATTATTTATATGCGATATAAAACAATGTGTTATGTTGCCTGATATGAGGATTGATTATACTAGTATGGAATCTTTGTAAGATTAGCTGGAAAATATGAAATTCCTTCTAAAAGCCCTTATGATTGCCGGTGAAGTACTTTCATTATTTATAGTCCCTTAATAGTACTAATCTACATTATTCCCCTATCAGATCATTCCATTGAAACTGGAAGATTTTCCCATTCTTCCGGAAGATAGTTCAGTGCTTAAGCAGGAATTAGACTTACTTTTATTTTAGAATTGTCTTATTCATGAAAGTGATACATTGAACAGGATATGGACCTAAAGTCAGCAAAATGAAATTTCGTTGGAACACCATGAATCATACCGTGATCATCTGCCTAATAATAATCTTCGCTGGTGCAGGTTCACCATCCTGTACCTCTAGAAGAAATGCGACTACCCCGGAGGAATCCTTAATCGCTAAACCGAAACACGGTTTTGTAAGCCTCAGGAAAGCAACTAAATGGGAAGAGTTCTTGATTACCGGAAATGGCACACTGGGTGCTATGATGTCTGGCGACCCGTATAGCGAACGTATAATTTTAAGCCATGAAAAACTTTTCATGCCAGAATATCCTCCCACCGAAGCACCGGACCTCGGAAGCAATCTTGAGCAAATACGGGAACTGGTGATGGATGGAAGAGGTCAGGAAGCCTCCAAACTTGCTGTTGAACTTGGTGTTGAGTCAGGAATTGAGGAGATGGTCTGGACGGATCCACTGGTTCCGGCATGCCAGCTGGAAATAGAATCCCTTAATGAAGAGATGATTCAGAATTTTACACGTGGGATCAATTATGAATCAGGTGAGGCCATTGCCGCATGGCAAACAGCCAAAGGACAATATAAGAGAAAAGTTTTTGTATCCCGTGCGGATGAGCTCATTGTTATGAGCATGGAAACATCCGGAAACGCTAGGTTTAACCTAAGATTGAGGCTTGCTTCCCTGCCCATGGATGACAAAGCCCTGAACGAAGACAACCAGGAATTTTCGGCGAACAATTTGATTGATGATATCAACACAGGCATCAGTGGGAATGGTAAACTTACCTATACAACCATATTTAAAAAGCAGTGGGATGGTTCACTGAAAGGATTCCTGGTTGAAGCAATGGTGACAAGCGAGGATGGTATTATGGATCAGGAGAGGGATTGGCTTACAATTAAGGAAGCCAAAAGCATACAAATAAAAGCAAGGATTGTATTGTCATACGCTCTGCCGTTGCCGCTTAACTCCGGCATTGATCAGTTTGATAAAAGTAGTTATGAACAGCTGCTTAGTCCGCATGAGCAAATTCACTCTGAAATGTTCAACCGATTTTCAGTCCAACTCAAAGATGGCAATGATGATTATTACGCTGAAGATCTCCTGAAATCATCCGCAGTAGGCAATCTGAACAACCAGCTTGTCAATCAGTTGTGTGAAGCATCGCGTTATCTGCTGATCAGCAGTAGCGGCAAACTTCCTCCTACCCTGCAGGGCATTTGGGGCGGTACATGGCGGCCGGCCTGGTCGGGTGATTTTACCCTTAATGGGAATGTTCCTTCCGCAATAGCCAGTGGCCTGAATACGAACTTCAGGGAGGTTATTGAAGCATATATGGATTATATGTTTACTATGCGGAAGGATTTCCATGACAATGCCCGAGATCTCTACGGTGCACCCGGGCTATTTGTGCCATCCAGAACAAGCTCTTCTGGAAAAACCTATCATTTTGCAGAACCCTATCCACACCTGTTCTGGTATGCCGGCGGAGCATGGACTTCACAGATCTTCTTTGATTACTGGCAATACACCGGTGATGACCAGGACCTGAGGGACCGGATCATACCATTTATGTTGGCCTCAGCGGAGTTTTATAAATATATTCTGGTAAAAGACAAGAATGATAAATATCATTTCATTCCTTCCTATTCCCCTGAGGTCGGTCCTCTGGGCCATCACCCTGTGGTCAAGAATGCAACCATGGATATAGCCGCACTCAGACAATTGATACGGAATCTATTTTATCTTGAAGAACTTGGTTATCTGAATGTTCCGGAAAGAGAAGCCTGGAAGGATATACTTGATAATCTTCCAGGTTACGAGATCGACGACACTGGCGACCTTAAAGAGTGGATATGGCCCGGACTGAATAACGACAATAGTCACCGGCATGCCTCACATTTATATCCACTTTTTTATGAAGTTGATCCGGCATTTGAGGAGAGGCCTGAATTAAAAGCCGCTGCAAGGACAGCCATCGAGAAAAGGTTGGAATACCGA
>JAOZLK010000717.1 GCA_029934875.1 Bacteroidales bacterium
GTATCGGCTCCATGGGTTGGGTTTTAAGGAAAAACAGGACCCGACTCCTGGAGGAATCGGGTCCTGCATACTAAACATTCAAAATCCGGGCTTTTTAGACGTCTCGCTTCAGGCCCAGTTTTTCAACCTTTTCCACATTTCCCACATTTTGGGCAGCAGGATGTTCCTTTTCGAACATTTCCTTGGGCATTTTACCCGTGAGCCACGAGGGGTTCATGGGATACACGTGTGGGTTGAAAAGAACCCCATACATGTGCCAGACAACGATAGCCAGGAAGGCCAACCAAGCTTCGTAGTAGTGGATAACCAGGAAGATTTCCAGCACCCTGTTTAACTTTTTCTGAAACTTTATCATATTGAGTTCTTTGTACTATTCCACGGCTTTAATACGGGTAATCAGGTCGTAAATCAATTCATTGTCGCTGTAGGATTCAAGCAGCTCTTCAACCTTTGCAGCGAAGGGTTCCTTATCCGGGTAGTTGATTATTACTCCGGCTTCCTGAACAATCCGTAGTGACTCCTTTTCTGATTTCGCCCACAATTTCCGCTCCACTTCAACGGATTCATCGGCCGCCTGCTGCAACCAGAGTTTCTCCTGGTCGGTGAGCTTATTCCAGACCTTCTGACTGATGATCAGTACATCAGGAACCATGGTATGCTCATTCAGACTGTAATATTTGCACACTTCGTAGTGGTGACTGGTATAAAAGCTGGGGGGATTATTTTCAGCTCCATCCACAACACCGCTCTGAAGCGCTGTGTAAAGCTCACCCCAGGATATTGGGGTAGGGGAGCCACCCTGGGCCTTCACCATCTCCATGGCAGTGATGCTTTTCATTACCCGGATTTTGAGCCCTTTCAGGTCATCCGGTGTATTTATGGGTTTATCGATGGTGTAAAAACTCCGGCTGCCGGCATCGTAGAAGCAAAGCCCCCTGATCCAGAAGGGTTCGGTGCTGAGGAGTAACACATCTCCTATTTCGCCGTCCAATACTTTGAATGAGTGCTCACGCGATCTGAAGACATAGGGAAGCCCCAGCACTTTAAATTCCTCGGTGAAACTTTCCATCACGGCAGCAGATACTTTTGTGATTGCCAGGCTGCCAATC
Organism: Bacteroidales bacterium; assembly: GCA_029934875.1. Lineage (GTDB taxonomy): Bacteria > Bacteroidota > Bacteroidia > Bacteroidales. The sequence continues at coordinate 1,110 of JAOZLK010000717.1, forward strand.
TGTAGCAACTCTACGCACTGTTGTTCCGATCCCAGCTGTCCACTGGGGTAGATATCAATGGTCATATTGCCATCGGAAATCTCTTTGCACCGGTCTGCCATGAAAACCATTGCCTCATGCACCGGGTGAGAGGGATCAAGGCCGTGGGCAAGCTTTAAGGTGGTCCCTTGCTGAACAGTATTACAGCTGCTTAAGGCAAGGAGCAGCATCAAAATTAAGCCAGAATACTTCATGGACAAAAAGGGTATTAAACTCTGATTTTTTTAATGATCTCCACCGATTCTCTGGACAGGCTTTCAAGCTTAGCGAAGTCCTTGTTTTTGATAATCTCTTTGGAGATGAGTTGTGATCCCATACCCACACAGAAAGCTCCTGCATTGAACCACCTGGCAAGGTTCTCCTCGGTGGGGCTTACGCCCCCTGAAGGCATAATGTTTGACCAGGGGCAGGGACCCAGGTAGGCTTTCAGGAAATCAGCTCCTCCCACTGTGGGACCGGGGAACAGTTTGACCACTTCAGCACCCAGCTCTTCTGCTCTGTTAATTTCAGAGGCTGTGGCGCAGCCTGGAATCCAAAGAACCTTCCGGCGGTTACAAACGCGCGCCATATCTTCATTCAGCAGGGGCGAAACAATAAATTTGGCCCCAAGCTGCATGTATATCGAACATGTACCGGGCTCAACGACGGTACCTACTCCCAAAACCAGATCGGGCATTTCTTTCCGGGCCCACTTTACGAGTTTGGCAAAAATTTCATGTGCGAATTCGCCCCGATTGGTAAATTCAAAGATATTCAGGCCTCCACGGTAACAGGCAGAAACAACATCTTTCATCAGGTCAATATCCGGGCTGTAATAGAGGGGGATGGCTCCCGTTTCTCTCATTGCAAGTGCTACGTCCAGTCTTTTCATAAGTATGTGTACAATCGATTGCGCAGATAAAAGTAAAGATAATTTCATGAAGATAAAAATAAGAGGATTGTCAAATCACAAAATTGTTAAAAACCCTAGATCCTCGTTTTATATGGTCTAAATTAGATTAGCATTATTAAATCCAAATAAAGATAGCCCATGAAAAACCACAGCAGTTTATTGATGATTGCCGCAATATCGATTTTGATCAGTTCATCGTGTAAAAAGGAAGATCCCGATGGCCCCGATGATCCCAATGCACCTCATGCTTGTTTTGTGGTTCCCAGCGAAATTTCAGCAGGCATACCGGCTATATTCAATTCATCCTGTTCTGAAAATTCCACCTCTTTTTCATGGGATTTCGGCGATGGAGGAAGCTCCAGCGATGCCAATCCCAGTCATACCTATACTGGGGCAGGTTCTTTTAATGTAGTACTCACGGTCTCTGATGATGCAGGGGAAAGTGACGAAATGACTACCTCTGTTGCAGTAATGGCACCTGAATTTATAGAGCACTCAGGAAGAATCACTTCTGATGAGATCTGGATCGAGGGTGTACATATTATTATCGGCGACGTGATTGTGGATGGAGCTACACTTACAATTGAGCCAGGTGCCATCATCA
>JAOZLK010000149.1 GCA_029934875.1 Bacteroidales bacterium
TTTTAATCATTGCTGTTTCATCAAATAAAGACGTGCAGCCAGCTACAATAATTCTCAGGTCAATTTCCTGGGGATGAAAATGGCTGGCATTCTCCTCAAGTCTCGACCAGTGCAGGAGGTTCTCCAGCAACTCGAGCGAGTAGGATGCCGAATTTTTCAAGTTCCCCATTAGCTTTTTTCGATCGAAATCCTTGTTCCCGGAAGCTTCCACCCTGTGCAATACATCGATTGCAGTAATCTGGTTTCCCATGGTACCTCTCAAATCATGTGCAATGATCGACATCATCCGGTCCTTAGTACTGTTCATATTGTCCAGCTCCATGTTTTGCCGGGTGATCACCAGGTTCTTCTCTTCAAGCTTCATTGAGGAGAGCCTCATTCTTCTGAGGAAGTATGCACCCAGAATCAGCAAGGCAACAAGCAGAATGGCAATTCCCGTTACACTCTTCATCAGCGCATTTTTCTTTTTCATCAACTGGCCGGTAAGCTCTGATTGGATCTTCAGGTTATTATTCTCCTTCTCCAGCGCACGCGACCTGTACCTGTATTCCATTTCCATGGCAGCTTTGGAAGTAGCTTCATCCATCAGGCTGTCGTGATATGCATTTTGGAAAAACTCAAAGTTGTAGGCTGAACGGTAATCGTTCCTGGCAAGGGCAATGTCTCTTTTGATGCCATATCCGGTGGTCAGATGTTCCAGGGAGTTAATCTCACGAGCAGTTTCCAGGGCAAGTTCTGATTGTTGACTGGCAGAGCTAAAATCTTTGTGAGCATATGAAATCGTTGCAAGGCCCAGGTAACAACGGGTAAGAGCTTCCACATCTCCAAGCTCCTCCTTAACCGGAATGGCCTCCATGAAAAGATTGCTTGCCAGGTCATACTCCTTCATCTTTGAGTAAATTTCGGCCTTATGGATCAGGCAATTGGAGATGGCTTTCAGGTCTCCAAGTTTAACTTTTATCTCCTGGCCCCTATCCACATATTCGAGGCCCAGCTCATGATTGCCCTTGGAAGAGAGGTTGGTGCCAATATTAATCAGGCAATTTGAAATTATCATCGGATCATCAATGGACGTGCCAAGTTCCAGTGCACGTTGATAATATTGCTCTGCCTTCTGAAAACTATTTAACTTGTTCAATACAACTCCTGAGTTGATCAGGCAAAGGGCAATGCTTTGTACTCCACCCTCCTTTTCTGCAATCTCCCTTGCCCTTTCAAAATGTTCCAGAGCCTGTTCATAGGTTCCCAGGTAAACAAATACATTTCCCATGTTAATATACCCTTTGGCAATTTGCATGGGATCCTTTTCGGGATCAATGATAGATATGGATTCGTTGTAGACCCTCAGTGCATCAACGTATTTACCCTGGTTTTTATATATGATTCCCATATTGTTAAGGCAGCGGCTTGCCCCTTCCTCAAAGTTGACTCTGCGATAATAATCCAGGGCCGTTTCATAATAGTTCATGGCCTGGGGATAATTCCCCTGAAAGAGATAGACATTTCCCTTATCCTTCATGGTTTCGTAGAATGCTATATCGTTATCTGCTTCATTGTAAAATGCCATGGCCCTGTCATAGGCAAAAATCGCCTCATCGTAAAGTCCAAAGTGCGCTTTCATCTCTCCCTCCAGCTCATAGCAGCGACCCAGATAGCTTTTATCGCGCATTTCAGCGCCGAAAGATTGTATCATTCTGAGGTAGGTCATTGAAATGGTGGTGTCGGAAGTTTTATAGGTCTCAGCGATTTCAAGCATCATGCGGCAGCGAATCGAATCGACCATTTCACGCTCCAGTTCAGTAATCAGACTGTCCATCCGATATTTCTCCTGAGCGGCGGCTGGAACCGGAGTCAGAAGCAGCATTATAAACAGCAGCTTCATTAATTCTTTCATAAAGCGGATTCGTTTGGCGGTTTAAAAATAAGAATTTTTAATATTGTATTGAGTTTAAAAGAAAAAGACATGGCAGGAAAACTGAAAATTCCACATACATACCTAATTGTTTTTGCCTTCATCATCCTGGCAGCATTGCTTACATGGATTCTTCCAGGGGGGCAATTTGAAAGAGAAGTTGTGGATGTGAACGGGACTCCCAGGGAGGTCATTGTGGAAGGATCCTTTCATTCTGCGGAAAAGGCACCTCAGACATGGCAGATTTTCAGTGCTCTCTTTGATGGTTTTGCAGGGAAGGCCGATATAATTGTCTTCATCCTGATTATTGGTGGTGCCTTTTGGATTATGAACGACAGTAAAGCAATTGATGTGGGCATTCAGACCTTTCTTACCAGGGTTCGGCGACTTGATAAGATCCGGTTTTTCAGATGGATCGGTGTGGATAATATGATAATCACATTTATCATGTTGGTATTCAGTATTTTCGGAGCTACTTTTGGCATGAGTGAAGAAACCATTGCCTTCATTATTATTTTTGTGCCCCTTGCCATATCCATGGGCTACGACTCCATTGTAGGCCTTTCCATGTGCTTTGTAGGTGCCGCCCTTGGATTTGCCGGCGCTCTACTAAATCCTTTTACCATTGGGATTGCCCAGGGATTGTCAAATCTGCCTCTTTTTTCCGGAATTGAATACAGACTGTTTGTATGGCTGATCATAAATGTAGTTGGCATTGGATGGGTCCTGAGGTATGCGGCCAGGATCCGCAAAAACCCCCGGCTTTCACCCGTTTATGAGTCTGATGCCTACTGGAGAAAGAGGGAGGCTGCCGACCTGGATTCCATAGATTATCATACCCCTGTTTCGGCCTGGATCACTTATGGAATTCTACAGGTAGGAATGATATTGTTTGCCATTGCTGAGCCCCTCTCCACCCTCAGGATTGGGAACAGTGAGTATACCTTCTGGTTTATACCACTCTTTACCGGGCTCTTTGCTGTTAGTAGCATCATGTCGCTCCGTAAATCGGTTCACTTTTTCGTACTTAACCTGCTGGTATTTACTATTATATACCTAATTGTAGGGGTGATGGGATATGGATGGTTTGTGAAGGAGATTGCCACCCTGTTTTTTGTTATGGGCATTTTCTCCGGAATCGCCATGAACACTGGAGCCAACAGGATAACAAAGCTTTTTATCGAAGGGATGAAAGACATTCTTTCTGCTGCCGTTGTAGTTGGATTGGCCGGTGGAATCCTGGTAATTCTTGAAGATGGCAGGGTCATTGACTCCCTCCTGTACCAGGTTGCCAGTTCCATGCAGGAATTTGGTAAACTGGCTTCGGTTAGCATGATGTACCTGATACAAACCGGGATCAATGTCGTGATCCCAAGCGGATCGGCAAAGGCAGCTCTGACCATGCCTATAATGTCACAGTTCTCCGATTTGATTGGGGTTTCTCGCCAGGCTACCGTAATGGCCTTTCAACTGGGCGATGGCTTTACAAATATGATTACGCCCACCTCGCCGGTTCTTATTGGTGTACTGGGTGTTGCGAAGATTCCCTATGAAAAATGGCTGAAATGGGTCCTTCCCTTTATGGCGATTCTTATTTTCCTGGGGTGGTTGCTCCTTATTCCGACTGTGACCATGCAGCTGAACGGATTTTAATTAGCGGAAGGAAATTCCTATCCCCAGTGAGTGCGTGGAATAGAGCGTATGTGTGAAATCGTAGTGCAGCGTCAATACGCCCAGTTTGATCCTGGCTCCCACGTTAATCCTCAGCTTATTGATATTCTCATAGGAGAATCTAAAAGGATTTTCAACTATTTCATAAGTTGGCCTCCCGATATCATCCCCTTCAGTAATAACGGTATGGATGGGATAATGGCCCAGGGTAGCTAATTCGACCAGCGAACTGGCATATCCAATACCCTCATAAATAGTAAGTACTGAAAAGGTTTGAGAAGCAATCAGGTTGGTGGTCCAGCCACTAAGGTATTGTGTCACGAATTGGTCATCCCAGTCAAAATCCGGGTAGGGATCTACCATGTTATTCATATCCAGGGGTTCTACATTAACATTGACCGAAGAGCTTACGCTTGTATATCCCCCCTGCAGGCTGATATCGAGGAATTCAATTTCCCTGATCGCCGGTAACCATTGGGATATGGAATGCTTTCCTCCCACACCCCACAGGCCAATTTCCCCATAATCGCCCAGTTGTATCATGGGAAGAAAGCGCACCGATACATCAGTTCCAAAGGGTAATCCCACAGAAAGTTGTATCATGGGCAAGGGGAAAAAATCCACACCTGCCCCGTTAGGAAGGGTGTAACGCGCATATTCCACATCCTCGACGGAACCATCAGGCATGGTCACCATCTGCGAATAGACAAGGGTGGGACGTCCTTCCATATCATTTACTATAGTTGGGGCTATAGAGCTGCTGCCCGGATCCAGTTCACCCAGAAGATCAAGTGTTAAAACATCATAAGTAAACAATGAAGAGGGTGCTTTGGCCCAACTCACAGTTGCAGTCACATCCAATCCACCCAGCTCGTGCGGTCTGGCGGTATTATACCAGCCCGCATTGAGGTCGGAACCAAGGATATTTGCGAAGGGTTCAAGGTAGGCCTGGAACAACTTTTCAGCATCTGAAACCCCTCCATAAATAAAATCCATGTCGTTAACCTGTCCCCTGCCCGGTGTGCAAGTGAGCAATGCCAGTGCAAGTATTGTCAGTGCCTTCCTGTAATCATATCTTTTCATAGTTCACCCTTTTCATCTGCAAAAATAAAAAAACTAAATTTGTCTTCATGTCATCAACTATCCAGTTTCCCAACCAACCCCTGGCCGATCGTCTTCGTCCGGGAACGCTTGATGACTTCATTGGTCAGAAGCACCTTGTGGGCCCCGATGCTGTTATACGCAAGATGGTGCTTTCGGGTTCCCTTAGTTCATTTATTTTATGGGGCCCCCCCGGAGTGGGCAAGACTACACTGGCTACCATCATCTCCAAACAGCTTGACCGGCCCTTCTATAGTCTGAGTGCTGTTTCTTCAGGTGTAAAGGATGTGAGGGAGACCATTGATAAGGCACGAAAGAACCAGTTTTTTAACAAGCCTAATCCAGTGTTATTCATCGATGAGATCCATCGATTCAGCAAATCGCAACAAGATTCTCTGCTGGGTGCTGTGGAGCAGGGGGTTGTAACACTGATAGGCGCAACTACTGAAAATCCCTCTTTTGAGGTGATATCTCCCCTCCTTTCAAGGTGCCAGGTTTATATTCTGAACGGACTTTCGGAGACTGACCTGCTGGAGATGTTGAACCGGGCACTGGAAAAGGACCTAACTCTTAAAGGATTGAACGTAGAAATAGAGGAGCACGAGGCCATGCTGCAATATTCGGGCGGAGATGCGCGGAAATTACTCAATACCCTGGAACTGGTTGTTAAGTCAGAAACTTCGGACGAGGACTTTAAAAAAGAGGATCGCATTCTCATTACTAATTCCATGGTCAAGGAAAGGCTGCAGGAAAATATGGCCATCTATGATAAGAATGGTGAGATGCATTACGATATTATCTCTGCCTTTATCAAGTCCATAAGGGGAAGTGACCCCGATGCAGCGGTTTACTGGCTTGCAAGGATGCTGGAGGGAGGAGAGGATATTAAATTTATCGCCAGGAGACTGGTTATACTGGCTTCGGAGGATATAGGGCTGGCTAATCCCAACGCTCTTCTGATGGCTACCTCTTCCTTCCAGGCGATCCATATGATCGGTATGCCCGAGGCAAGGATCATCCTTTCAGAAACTGCCATTTACCTTGCCGTATCTGCAAAAAGCAATTCGGCTTATGCAGCCATTAATAAAGCCATGGAAGAGGTGAAAAAGAGTGGCAACCTTCCCGTTCCACTTCACCTTAGAAATGCTCCCACCAAACTGATGAAGCAGATAGGATACGGAAAGGATTACAAATATGCCCACAACTATGAGGATCATTTCGTAATGGATCAATATTTACCGGAGGAGCTAAAAAGTATGCAGCTATTTACTCCTGGGTCTAATCCAAGAGAAGTGGAGATTCAGAAACATCTTGAACGCTTGTGGAAAAGCTCGAAAAACTATGGAAAAGATTAAAAGATTGAAATTGGAGGAGTTTATTCCTTCATTAAAGCATACGGAGGGATCACCCCTCCTGCTTCTGGCAGGTCCCTGCGTGGTGGAAGGTCGTGAGATGGTATTAGAGATAGCCGAGACCATAAGCACCTTGAGCGATCGATATGCGATTCCCTACGTTTTTAAAGCTTCCTACAGGAAAGCAAACCGATCAAGGCTGGATTCCTTCACGGGGATTGGAGATGAAGCAGCATTGAAAGTACTGGATGAGGTCAGAAAGCAATTCGGTATTCCCGTTATCACAGACGTTCATTCAGCAGAGGAGGCCATTATGGCTGCTGACTATGTGGATGTACTGCAAATTCCGGCCTTTCTTTGCCGACAAACCGACCTTTTGGTGGCATGTGCAGAAACAGGTAAGAGTGTTTCAGTGAAAAAGGGACAGTTTCTGTCACCCGAGGCCATGCAATTTGCCATTGATAAAGTAAAAAACTCCGGGAACCCAAAGGTGATGATTACTGAACGTGGTACCACATTTGGCTACCAGGACCTGATTGTGGACTTCCGGGGCATTCCGGTCATGCGAGAGATGGGTGTGCCGGTTATCCTGGATGCCACTCACTCACTGCAGCAACCCAATCAGCAATCGGGAGTTACCGGGGGAATGCCGGAACTGATTGAACATATGGCCAGGACAGGAGTTGCTGCTGGTGTGGACGGGATCTTTCTTGAAACCCATCCCCAGCCTTCCAGGGCACTTTCCGACGGCGCCAATATGCTTCTCCTGGACAGGCTTGAACCCCTGCTTCAACAACTCCTGCAACTCAGGGAAATCACCGTCGGTCTGAATTCCTAAAATACACAGGATACTCATCTAAGGATTCCTTTTTTTAATGCCCAGTCGTCGCTTAAAACCTTTGCTTGCAAAGGTTTAGAGGCTTCCTCCCGGGCATTAAAAAAAGAGGTAGTCTCATAAGTCTCTTTTTAATCAATTCTAAGGGATGCTTAGGAAGTAACCTGGCATTTTTTACGTAGTAAATACGCACGTTACGAATAAGTATCCCTTAGAAATCAAAAAAGGGTGCCTGTTGAGACACCCTTAATTAAATGCAGTAGTTGTATAAGCCAGGTTCTGTCTCCCCATCAGGGGATCCCTGTCATTTTTCTAAGCGGCCTACCCCCCGGCAGAAGCGGGTAGCTTTTATAACACCGGTATACATGGCCTTTCAGCCCGCAGGACAAACAGCTGTAAGGATTACCCCTTACACTGGTAGGCTCTTACCCCACCTTCTCACCCTTACCCCCTTGAGGAGGCGGTTGTTTTCTTCTTCGTTACCCTACCCTCGCAGATAGCTGTTTTTCAACAGTGCGGTACCCTTAGCTGCCCGGACTTTCCTCTGCAGTAAAAACTACAGCGACAGAGCCAACTGCTGCAAAATTTTAAAGAACAATGCAAAATTAGCTATTTTTGCGGATAGAAACAGATTTGTGAGCCAAGAAACGGATATATCCATCGATAGCTATCGATATAATCTGCCCGCAGAGGCAATTGCAAAGCATCCCCTGCCCCATCGGGATGGCTCTCGATTGCTGGTATACCGTGAGGGTGAGGTGGCACATTGTAATTTTCGAGAGCTTCCGGATCAGCTTCCGGAGGATAGCTGGCTGGTTTTCAACAATACCAGGGTGATCCAGGCGCGCCTGAAGTTTACCAAGTCCACCGGGGCAGCAATCGAAGTATTTTGCCTGGAGCCCGAGGATCCGGCTGAACATCAGCTATCCTTTGAATCCATGCATTCGTGCACCTGGAGGTGCATGGTGGGCAATGCAAAGAAATGGAAATCGGGATCTATTTCCCTCACTACCCGGATTGAAGGGGTGGATGTGAGGGTAAATGCGAACTGCCTGGAAAAGGGGGATGAAGGTTTTGTCATTCGCTTCCAATGGGCTGAAGCGGGATGCAGTTTTGCTGAGATTATTGAATCGGCTGGATCAACCCCAATTCCACCCTACCTGAACAGGAGCGCGGACTTATCCGATAAGCAACGATATCAAACCATTTACAGTAAAGATCTTGGTTCGGTTGCAGCACCTACGGCCGGACTTCATTTTACCGAGGGTATGATGCGGAAGTTAGCTGAACGGGGAATTAACAGCCAGGAATTAACGCTGCATGTGGGAGCCGGAACATTTGTACCGGTAAAGAACGAAAATGCTCGTGAACATGCCATGCATGCCGAGCTGGTCACTGTGTCCAGAGCCTTCCTTGAACACTGGGCAGGTCAGGCAACCCTACCTGTTGCAGTGGGCACCACCTCCACCAGGAGTATGGAAACCATTTACTGGCTGGGTGTGAAAATTATTTCAGGAGAAAGCTTATCTCAGGAAGGAACAGAATTCAGGCAGTGGGATAATGAATCGCTCCCTGATGATATATCCCTGAAGGATAGTATGAAAGCGCTTATTGGGTGGTGTAAAGAGAACAAGCTGGATCAGTTTCGCTTCACCACCAGCCTGATGATTGTTCCCGGGTATCGCTTCAGGAGCATCAGGGGCATGATCACCAATTTTCACCAGCCAGGCAGTACCCTCCTCTTATTGATTGCAGCACTTATCGGCGAAGATTGGAGGCAGATTTACCAATCGGCATTGGATCACTCTTACCGCTTTCTGAGTTACGGGGACAGTTCTCTTCTGCTGCCCGGGAGCCCTGATTAAGTGCTCATTGAGCGCAGCAGCCCTGCAAAAT
>JAOZLK010000718.1 GCA_029934875.1 Bacteroidales bacterium
AGGAGAGGTATCCAGTCTGTATGTAGACATTTCTGCATATTCCTGACCAGGGATTTCCCTGATGCCCAACTTGACAGCCATATCCTGCAGATCACAATTTCCTGATTTTGCACAGGAAAGGCAGTCTTTTGGGTGATCGGACAGGATTAACTCCATCACTGTTCTTCTTGCATTAATCACCCGCATGCTATTGGTCTTAACGACCATACCATCGGCAACGCTGGAGGAACATGAAGGGGCCAGATTTCTTCTGCCTTCAACTTCCACGGAGCATATTCTGCATCCACCCGGTTTATTTTCTATGTTCAGATCCTTCAGATCCATGTAACAGAGGATTGGTATTTCAATATCCAGCTGTTTTGCGGCTTTATGGATGGTGGTACCCGCAGGCACCTCCACCATGTTTCCATCTATCGTAAGTTTAACTAGACTCATCTCTATTATCTTTATTTTAAGATCACTGCATCGAATTTACATTTCTCCATACAAGCACCACACTTGATACAAGTATCAGGATTAATCAGGTGCGGCTCCTTGCGCTCGCCAGATATACAACCCACCGGGCAAGCCCTTGCACAGGCTGTACAGCCAATGCAATTCTCCTCCACGATAAAATACTCCAGCAGGTCGGTACATACTCCCGATTGGCATTTCTTATCTACCACATGTGAGAGGTATTCTTCAGGAAAGTTCTCCATGGTGGATAATATGGGATTTGGAGAGCTTTGTCCCAGACCACAAAGCGAAGTATCCTTGATCACGTCACCCAGGTTCTTAAGCCTGACCAGGTCACTCTCCTCACCTTTGCCTTCGCAAATCCTCTCTAATAATTCATAAAGTCTTTTATTTCCAATACGGCAGGGGGCACATTTTCCGCAGGACTCCTCCACTGTAAAATCGAGATAAAACTTTGCAATGGAAACCATGCAATCATCCTCATCCATCACAATCATTCCTCCCGACCCCATCATGGAACCATTTGCAACCAGGTTCTCGTAATCGATGGGGGTATCCAGGTGTTTTTCTGTCAAACATCCACCAGAGGGTCCGCCAGTCTGAACAGCCTTAAATTTCTTACCATCCTTAATTCCACCGCCAATTTCAAAGATCACCTCCCGCAAGGTAGTTCCCATCGGTACTTCAATGAGCCCCACATTATTAATCTTCCCGGCCAGGGCAAAAACCTTGGTTCCTTTAGAAGTTTCAGTTCCAATGCTATTGAACCACTCTGCACCCTTCAGGATGATCACCGGCACATTGGCCAGGGTCTCAACATTGTTCACATTGGTAGGTTTCCCCATATACCCGCTTTCCGCAGGAAAAGGTGGTTTAAGTGTAGGCTCACCCCTCTCGCCTTCCATGGAGTGGATCAGGGCAGTCTCTTCACCACAAACAAATGCTCCTGCCCCATACTTCAGGTCAATGTCAAAATTAAAACCGGATCCAAGTATATCTTTACCAAGCAATCCATATTCCCTGGCTTGTCCGATGGCAATCTTCAACCTTTCAATGGCCAAAGGATATTCAGCCCGAATATATATGTAACCCATATCTGCGCCTATGCAACGTCCTACGATGGCCATTGCCTCGAGCACTGAGTGTGGATCACCTTCCAGGATGGATCGGTCCATGAATGCGCCAGGGTCTCCCTCATCTGCATTACAAACCACATATTTTTGATCAGCCTCATTCTTGCGTGCGAAGTCCCACTTTAAACCGGCCGGAAAGCCTGCTCCTCCACGGCCTCTGAGCCCGGATGCTTTCATCAGCTCAATGGTTTCCTCAGGGGTCTGGTTGGTAAGCACCTCGCCCAGGGCCTGGTAGCCATCCCTTGCAATATACTCATCCAATATCTCCGGATCTATCACACCGCAATTCCGCAGCGCAATCCTCAACTGTTTCTTGTAGAAGCCCATGTGCTTGGGATCGGTATAGAGCAGACGTTCCACCCTTCTCCCCTTAATTACGTGTTCCTCCACGATCACTTCTGCGTCGCCAGGCTTGACCTGGGTGTAGAAAGTGTTGTCGGGCATAACTTTAACAATGGGACCCTTTTCACAAAATCCGAAACAGCCGGTCATAATCACCTGTACTGTCTCTTCAAGACCCTGCTTCGAAAGCTCCTTTTTTAGCTTCTCCGCAATGATATCACTTTCCTTAGATTTACATCCGGTACCGCCGCAAACAAGCAAATGCATGCTGTATTTTGACATTTCAGTTCCTCCTTATTATTCCTTTGAATCAATGGTTTCGTAGTTCACAGGGATGATTCCATCCACCAGCTCTCCACTTTTAATATACTTCTCGATAATCTCATCTGCTTTGTCGCGGTTTACACCACCAAACACAAGCGGATCACTACCCGGGAGCGTTATTTCAATGGTGGGTTCAGCGTAGCAATATCCCATGCACCCAACCTGGGTAACAATGGCATCAATACCCCTTTTCTCCAGTGCATCTGACATAAACTCCATGGTTTCTTTTGCGCCGGAAGCTATCCCGCATGTGGCCATGGCAACCTTTACCTGTACCAGGTTTTCAGCTTCCTCACCCTTCTCACGGCTTTGCAATCCTGATCCTTTTTCATCGCGGATCTTCTTCAGATCTGCCAACGATTTAATCTTGCTCATAATGCTTTTAG
>JAOZLK010000719.1 GCA_029934875.1 Bacteroidales bacterium
CCTGTCCGCCGGAGGTCCCCCAGGTTTCATTAAATTCATTACTGTACCATTGTCCTTTCTCATTCACCATCATGGGAATATAGCCGGTCCCCCTCCAGAATACAAACTGTGTGGGAAGTTCATCAAAGGATACCACCACATCGGGATGACCGCTGAATCTCCAGAGGTTGTCCCAGGTCTCATAAAACCTCAATCTGGAATAATTTGCTCCGAATTTCCCCGAAGGATTAAATACCGGCAGGCTTCGCTCCTCCATATCCGGCTTGCTCTTATCTGCCAGTGATAGTCCGGTCAGTGAATAGGACTCTTTCACCTCTGCGGCTGTCAGACCGGTATCATAAATCTTCACTTCATCGAGGAGCCCGTCAAATCCGTAGGAGTCAACAAAGGTATTTTCCCTCACCGGATCGGTAGGCCTGCGGTCCTTTCCCTTACCTATCTTGATCTCTGCCTCAGCAATACCTACATATTCGCGGCCAACGGTTTTTTTTCCGGCCTGCTTACCATCCACATAGATAATCATATCACCGGTCTTCATATCATAGGTTCCAGCCAGATGGTACCAGGTATTCCTTTCCAGAAAGGCGTCTGAAACCAGCTCTTCCCAAACATCTCCAACCATGATATTGAAACCAGGATTTCCATGAGCGTCCACACCCAGGAAAAAACCTTCATCATCGCCCTGCTGGACCACCGGGGTCCAGTTCCAGGGATAGGCGCCAATGGTAATCCAGGCTTCCAGGGTAAGACCATCTGTAATGGAAGGAGCCTTCTCTTCCGGCAAAGACAGGTAAGTATTGTAACCGTCAAACTGAAGTGCGGTCCCTGATACGCCCATTTTCCAAAGCCCTTTATGCCCATGAATATCACTCACTTCACCGCTCACTGATTCCGCAGCAACTTCACCCATGGCCTCATCAAATTTCCACCAGGCAACCGGATTTCTGACTACCTTATCTACAACAGGGGAACCCTCTACTGCCTTGGCCAGGTTGGAGGTTCCGGGCTGCCGGGTTTCCAAATTGGTAATACCAGAAGCTGTAAGGGTAAAGGTCTGCTGAATCTTGTTCTTTGGATCCTTCCAACTGTCGATCTTTGGAGTTCCCATGCGAATGGTCCGCTTCACACTTCCGTCGGGGGAAATGGTGAAGTACTCATCAATAAATTTCGTGGCATCCACACCCAGGTTTGGATTCAAGCCTGAAAACTCCGGAAGGTAGCGCCAGTGTATCACAACTTTTTCCGAATTACTTTCGATAATCTTCACGTGAGAATAGGCATTGATCCTGTCAGACCGAATGCCCTTGCCATTCCCGCTTCGGGGAATCACCTCTTCCACATACCATCGGCCCTCAACGGTTTCCAGGTAAGGTAGGTAGCTGGAACCACGCCAGAATACCATCTTGGAGTTTCCGGTTCCCAGGTCCACCACGATATCCGCATAATCACCGGTTCGTGAATATTTTTCAAAATCCTCGCCGGATTGGATTTTGGTATAAAATGCACCGAAAGTTCCCAGTTGCAACTCCCGCGATGCTTGCTCAGGGGTATTACAAGAAACCATCAGCACAGAAGTGATGATCAGGCAGAAAAATCTTACTAAAAATAGCTTCCTCATTTTCAAGGTTTTTGTTTTAGACTAAGGGAGAATACACAAGCCTTTGCCAGGTGAAATCTACCTATCGAAAATAGGCAAAGAAATACACAATCCCAAACTTTCTAATGATAAAAAAGTAAGTAATCCAACCCCTCTTATCGAGCTGTCCGAATTAGCTTTTTGGTATAGGAATATGAATCAGAGCGGAACACGCATAAATAGACGCCCGGGGCACAATCCGCTCCATCCCAGGTGATATTGAATTCACCAGTCTGCCTGTGGTCATCAACCAGTACATCCACCACTCTTCCCTGCAGATCGTATACCGCCATGTGAACTGCCCCTGCCTCTGCCACCCGATAGCTAATATGAACCCGGTCACTGAATGGGTTGGGCCAGGGTTCCTCCAAGGGGATATTCAGTTGTTCATGATCAATTCCCGTAGAACCGATGGCAATATTCTCCTTACCCGGTGTTCCACCATGGAGTGAGGCAAACCAGCTTCCCGCTATGGTATTATCCAGGTCAGGGTGAATCAGGGCCAGGGTGGCCCCTTTTCCGTCAGGTTCCAGTGGCCAGGGTGTGAAATCGTCGTATTCCACAGAATCCACCAGCACCTGGCTGGAATTAAACAGGCGTACTGTCTCTCCTCCCCCACTAAATCCAAATCCCATATTGCCTATAACAGGGGCTGCTTCAGGATGAATTGCGGCAAACAGGTTTTTATCCCTGCTGACCAGTAGATATTCTCCCGGGCCAAGCTGCTGTGCCTGGAGAATCATAAAGGCATGGGTATCTTCACTATCCTTCAGCATCCATCCCGAAAGATTTACGTTTTCAGATCCATTATTATAGAGTTCGATCCAGTCCTCCGAATCAAATCCGGGAGCTGAATGATAGTTGATTTCATTGATCACAACCGGTTCATACCATTCTTCCGGCTCGAACAGTGCTGTCAATTCCACATTCTGATCCAGGGAAACAGAGATGGACCTGTCCGATGATTCCTCTCCATCCCAACCCACAAACTTATATCCG
>JAOZLK010000150.1 GCA_029934875.1 Bacteroidales bacterium
ATGGGATCGCCCTTGAGGCGGCCAGGGAGGGAGCAATTCTTTCCCTGGGAAGTCGAAATCAAAAGTACCTGAAGTCGGCATCTGAACGGATAGAGGCAGAGGCTCCCGGGGCACGAATCCATACTTCCCGGCTGGATGTGGCGGAGGCAAGTTCAATTGAAGAGTGGGTGAACTATACCCTGAAGGAGTTGGGAAGCATTGACTGCCTGGTGGTAAACGGAGGTGGTCCTCCTGCGGGGACCTTTGATGAAACCGATGATCGAAATTGGGAAATCGGTTTTGAGAACACCCTGATGAGCGCGGTGAGGATGATCCGGGGCGTACTTCCGGAAATGAGAAGAAAAAAATCCGGATCTATCTTAACTGTTACATCAAGTTCCATAAAAGAACCCATTGACAACCTGATTCTTTCAAATGTTTTCAGGTCGGGTGTGACCAGCCTTGTAAAGAGCCTTTCCTTCCAGGTAGCATCCGATAACATCCGCATTAATAACCTGGTTCCCGGTTTTTTTGACACCGACCGACTGAAGGAACTCGACCTGCGAAGCTCAAGGGAATGGCGCATCAGCCTGGATAATGTAAGGAAGATTAATTTTGACAAGATTCCCATGGGCAGGTATGGTGAAGCACAGGAATTCGGGAAGGCCGCAATTTTCCTGCTATCCGAAGCAGCCTCCTATGTTACAGGTGAAACCTTCATAATCGATGGGGGGAAAATGAGAACTGTATGGTAGCCACGCACAGCCACATCCTCTCGCCTCTTACATTGTCTTTTACCGAGGAAGTTTCATCCGGCATCTATCTGTTGGGCTTCAAAAGAACATTTGAATTTGCAGCCGGACAGGTGATTGGAATTGCCCTGACCGAGGATGGGGCAAGACGACTCTATAGCATTTGTAGCGGTGAAAAGGATGAAGATGTTTGGATTCTTTACAATGTCATTGATGAAGGTTATCTCACGCCCAGGCTGGCAGACCTGGAGGCGGGTGATACCATATGGATTACCGAACCTCGTGGTGAGTTCACCAGCGATGACGATCCGGCAGTATGGATTGCAAGCGGAACAGGAATCGCGCCCTTTTACTCCATGTTGAAATCGGGAAGGGCCGCCAATAAAATTCTGATCCATGGAAACCGCTACCTGGAACAGTTTCATTTTTATGATTATTTCACAGAGCTCCTGGGGGAAAATTATACCAGGTGTTGCAGTGCCGAAGAGAATGAAGGTGTTTTTCACGGCAGGGTGACCAGCTTCCTGGAGGAATACCCGCTCCCCGACCCCGGTTTAAAGTACTATCTTTGTGGCAGTGCAGAGATGGTCGTCGATACAAGGGATATCCTCATAGAAAAGGGGGTTCCTTTTGACCGGATCATCTCTGAAATATACTTTTGAGCCATGCCGGAAGCACTTTTTGGAAAATCCCTGGACGAACTAACAGCCATCTCGAAGGAGCTGGGCCTGCCCTCCTTTACAGGCAAACAAATAGCCGAATGGCTTTACAAGAAAGAAATTGGTGGCTTTGAGGAAATGACCAACCTGTCCAAAAAAGCCAGGGAACTCTTATCATCAAGCTACTCCCTTGGTTTACAAAATCCGGTTGATGTACAAGAGTCGGTCGACGGCACAAAAAAATATCTCTTTCCAGGCACTCCGGGCAAATTTATCGAAGCAGCCTACATCCCGGACAAAGACAGGGCCACGATTTGCGTTTCATCACAGGTAGGGTGCAAAATGGGTTGCCTCTTCTGCATGACCGGAAAGCAGGGATTCCAGGGAAATCTTACTGCCGGGGAGATCCTGAACCAGTTCCGCAGTATCCCTGAATGGAGCTTACTGACCAACATTGTTTACATGGGTATGGGGGAACCCCTCGATAACCTGGATGAGGTATTAAAAAGCCTTGAGATCCTCACCTCCTCCTGGGGCTTTGCCCTTAGTCCGAGGCGAATCACGGTTTCCACTATAGGGATAACGCCCGCCATGCTTCAGTTTCTTGAAAATAGTGAAGCACACCTTGCAATTAGTTTGCACACCCCTTTCGACGAAGAGCGCAGGAAACTGATGCCCGTTCAGCAGGTTTATCCTTTGCAGGAGGTGCTGAGTGAGATCCGTTCATGGGATTTCGGACGGCAGAGAAGGGTTTCTTTTGAATACATCCTTTTTAAAAACCTGAACGACACGGCAGCACATGTCAATGAGCTTTCCCGCATCCTTTCAGGAATTAAATGCCGGATCAACCTGATTCGCTTCCACCCCATTCCCAATACCCCACTTGAATCGCCCGATGAAAAAACCATTGTGACCTTTAAGGAGCGGCTGAATGCAAAAGGGATTACCACCACCATCCGGGCCAGCCGCGGGCAGGACATTTGGGCTGCCTGCGGACTGCTATCCACAAAAAAACTGATGAAAAAAGATTGACTGGCTTCGATCGGGAAGGCATCTGTCACATAAAGCCAATAAATACTGGCTATGTGGTGGACCGACCTGCTGCTATACTTTTTCCCTGAATTATGCCTGGTCTGTGGTAAACGACTTTCCCGGGCAGGCAGTATTCTGTGCCTGAAATGCGAATACAATTTACCGAAACCTGATTTTGGTAATCTTGACAATAGTCCTGTGAACCAGACTTTCTGGGGTCGGGTTCCAGTAGAGAAAAGCACTTCCCTTTTTCGTTTTGAAAAGGGCTCACCCTACCAGGTCCTGCTTCACGAGCTCAAGTACCATGGTAACCAGGCTGCCGGCCTTTACCTTGGCCGTTTACTGGGACAGGAGCTGCTCCACTCATCCTTATCCGGATGCGATATCCTGGTTCCTGTTCCTCTCCACAATAAACGCCAGAAAAAAAGGGGATATAACCAGAGTGAGTTGATAGCCCGGGGGGTCTCAGAGATCACCGGAATCCCGGTCATTCCCGACCTGCTGACACGAACCGTCCATCAAACTTCACAAACCTCCCTGGGCAGGTATGAGCGCTACCAGAATATTAAAGGGAATTTCAGCGTCTCTTCCCGGGCTCCGGATGTCAATGGGATGAAGATTTTGCTGATTGATGACGTATTGACCACCGGCTCAACCCTTGAAGCATGCAGTTGGACGCTCCTGAATTATTTCAATTGCCGGATCTATATTGCCACCCTATCGCTTGCCTGATTAACGGGGCTTGAATTTGTAGTTCACGGTAAAGGCCAGAACATTGTGAAAGTGGCCCCTGTACTGAGGATTGTTCCACTCCTGCGTTTCCCGGAAGGAAATTGCCGAATAGGTGTACCTGAAGCCCACCCCGGTACTGGGTACAAACCAGTAAACGATGCCGGCAAATACGCTGAGACCAAAACGATTGTTGTCAGGATAGAGTGAGGGCTCAGTTTGTCCATTCCCATCGTAATGGGCATAGCTGAGCAGGACTTCCGGAGAAAGACCAAGTTCAAACTGGTACTTTTCATCTAAGAGGTAATTCACGGAAAGGGGAATCTCGATATAGCGATAAACAGTTTTATCATAGAAATAAATTTCCGGCTCGCTTTCAAGCGCCCCTCTTGTCACATACTTAATTTCCAGCTGCCAGTAAAAATTCTTATCAATCTCCCGGTTTACAAAGAAGCCGGCAGTCATTCCCAGCTTATTAAAGCCACCGTATTGATCTCCATCAACCTGTGAAGCTGTTAAACCGCCAAAAAAGCCGGCATTGAAGCTTTGGGCCCTGAGCCCGGCCAGGGGCAGCACCGTCAACAGGAAGATCATTGCTACTCCCTGTCGGTAATTTTTTAATCTACTCATCTCTAATCATTCTAATTAATTCATCCACCCCTTCTGATGCTCCTTTACGAATTACCGTAATCCCCGAATGACCGGCAACGACTACCTCATTGGGATCAATCAGGTAAACAGGTGTCCCGCGACGGGCATAGTTAATCAAACCAGCTGCAGGGTAAACATTCATCGATGTGCCAATGATTACAAGTATATCGGCCTCTGAAACCACTGCTGCTGCTGCTTCAATGGCAGGTACGGCCTCTCCAAACCAGACAATATGGGGCCTTAGCTGAGAACCTTTATCACATAAATCTCCCGGGTTTAGTTCCCAGCCCTCAATATCATAGACAAGGTCTGGATCCACTGTGCTCTGCGATTTTTTCAATTCTCCATGCAGGTGAAGAATCTTTGATGATCCGGCCCTTTCGTGAAGATCATCCACATTTTGGGTCACAATCGCCACATCAAAATCTTTCTCCATTTCAGCGAGGGCAAAATGGCCCCTGTTAGGGAGTGCATCCTGCAATTGCTTTCTTCGGTCGTTATAGAACCTCAGGACCAGTTCCCTGTCCTTTTCCCATCCTTCAGGACTGGCCACTTCATAAACATCATACTCCTCCCAGAGCCCCCCCATTTCCCGAAAGGTTCTCAGGCCACTTTCAGCACTCATGCCTGCACCGGAAAGAACTACCAGCTTTTTCACACTTTCCATAGAATAAACTTCATTTTGCGTAAATATAAGATTTTGGCTGCACAATTACTTTCGCTACTTTTAAGTCATCCGAAGGGATGTAAGTTCAGTGCTTCGAACAAAGAGCTAAATGATTGACCAACAGACCATAAATCAGATTTTTGAAACAGCCGACATCGTCGACGTAATCTCCGATTTTGTAACCCTGAAAAAGAGCGGAACTAATTTTAAGGGACTCAGTCCCTTCAGTAATGAAAAAACCCCCTCTTTCATGGTCTCACCGGCCAAGGGAATTTACAAAGACTTCAGCTCGGGTAAGGGGGGCAATGTTGTTGGTTTCCTCATGGAACACGAAAAGTTGTCTTATCCTGAAGCCCTCAGGTACCTGGCACAAAAATATAACATCACTTTTGAGGAGAAGGAGCTCACTGCTGAAGAGATTCAGCAAAAGAATGAACGTGAGAGCCTCCTGGCGGTAACTGATTTCGCCACAAAATACTTTGCTGGACAACTTATGGGTGAAGAGGGCAAGGCTATTGGTCTCAGTTATTTTCGCAAACGTGGCTTCAGAGACGACACCATTCAGAAATTTCAATTGGGTTATAGTCCGGAAGAACGAACCGCCTTTTCAAATGAAGCAGGTAAAAATGGGTATAAAAAACAATACCTTGTATCTACCGGCCTTTCAATTGAAAGGGAGAACTACCTGTTCGATCGCTTTGCAGGAAGGGTTATTTTCCCCATTCACGCGATATCAGGGAGCGTCATCGGTTTTGGAGGACGCACTCTGAAGAGCGACAAAAAAATCGCCAAATACCTTAATTCACCCGAATCGGATATCTATCACAAGAGCCGGGTACTTTACGGACTATTCCAGGCCAAGAAAGCGATTGTCTCAAAGGATCAGTGTTACCTGGTGGAGGGCTATACCGATGTGATTGCCATGCACCAGGCAGGAATCGAAAACGTTGTGTCCTCTTCGGGGACAGCCCTGACCACAGACCAGATCCGGCTGGTCAAACGCTTTACCGAAAATATTACCATTCTTTATGATGGGGATGAAGCCGGAATAAAAGCTTCCTTCAGGGGCATTGATATGATCCTCGAAGAAGGAATGAATGTAAAGGTGGTGATGCTCCCGGCAGGGGAAGACCCGGACTCTTATGCCATGGCACACAGCTCCACCGAATTCCTTGAATTTATCCGTTCCAGTGAAAAGGATTTCATCTCATTCAAGACTGAAATCCTGCTTTCAGATGCTCAGCATGATCCCTTTAAAAGGGGTCAGTTAATTACTGATATTGTGAAATCGGTGGCAGTAATTCCCGATGGAATTATGCGCAGTGTCTATCTGAAAGATTGCGGCTTACTGCTGGGAGTCGAAGAGCAGGTCCTCTATACGGAAGTCAATAAAATCCGGCAACAGAAACAGGAGCAGAATTGGCGCAGGGAGCAGTCTTCACAGCGGAATCAAAGCGCAGCTCAGGCCCCCGCTTCTCCCCAACAACCCCTGGTTCCTGCCTTCGTTGAAAATATATACTCGGAGGTGGAGGAGCGGGAAATCATCTATTTCCTTCTGAAATTCGGAAATAAAATCCTTCACCTGGGCGGGGAAGAAAACACCCGTATTTCAGTTGCCGAGTACATCATAAGAGAAATACAGAATGATGAACTGGAATTCAATAACCTGGTATACAAACAGGTCTTCGAAGATGTGAAAATGCTCATAGAAAGTGACAAGGAGCTAAGCGAACGCCATTTTATTTACCACGATAATGCCGGGGTAAGGGAGTTGGCAGTGGATATTTTCACTTCGCGATACGAACTGAGTAATGTTTGGAAAAGGAAGGAATCTTACGTTGAATTGCCAGGCGAAAACCTGGGCTATGAAGTACCCAAATCCCTGCTTTCCTATAAAATGATGGTGGTGGAAAAGGCCCTGGGGCAACTAAGGGCGGATTTGGATAAGGCCGAGAAAAAAAATGAGCTCGAAGAGCTTAATAAGCTGATCTTGAGAATTCAAAGCCTGGGAAATGTAAAAATCGCCCTGTCAAAAGGCCTTGGGGGACGGACCATTATCAGGTAGTCTCCTGGGCATAAGCTGCCTTCAGCCTGTCAAGCGCTACCCGCATCTTCTTCTCTATGGTCTGATAGCTTTCAATCTCCCGACCCCTGAATTGAATCACAACTTGCAAACTGAGTCCGGAAGCATTCAGAAATTCAAGAAAGACTGGTTTTTGCAATCGATAAGCTTCCCGGATTCTTCGTTTTAGCAGGTTGCGATCCACAGCCCTTTTGAAAAGCCTTTTGGGTACCGAAACAGCCATCTTTAAAGATAGCTCTTCCTCTTCAGCCACTGAGTATATAAGCCTCAGGGGATAACAATCGATTCGCCTTCCCGAGTCAAATAGCCTGGAAATGGATTTCCGGCTGCTAAGCCTTTCGTCCCTTCTGAAGGTATATAGCCTAGGACTTACCGTTGTTTTTATTGTAATCCTTAATGAAATCTTCCAAAGCCATGGTCATGGATGGGGCCTTTGGTTTTGGTGCGGTAATATCAAGTCTTAATCCAGCTTCCTCAGCAGCCTTGGCCGTCTTTGCTCCAAAGGAGGCAATTTTGGTTTCATTCTGCTTGAACTCGGGGAAATTCTGGAAAAGAGATTTAATACCCGAGGGGCTGAAAAATACCAGAATGTCATAATTCACATCAACCAGATCGGAAAGATCGCTGCATTCGGTCCTATAAAGGACGGCCTTGGTGTAATTAAAACCATTCTTTTGCAGTAAGAGGGGAATCTCCTCTTTATGGGCAGCAGAAATAGGCAGCAGGAATTTTTCATCCTTGTGCTTATTCATGATCTCAACCAGGTCCTGAATGATTCCATTGCCATAGAATATCTTTCTTTTCCGGTATACGATATACTTCTGAAGATAGTACGCCGTAGCTTCGGAGATACAAAAATACTTCATGGTATCAGGAATGGTGGTCCGGGTTTCCTCGGCCATCCTGAAATAATGATCAATGGATGTTTTACTTGTAAATATGGCCGCCGTATGCGTACTCATATCTATCTTATCCTGCCTGAACTCACGAGCTGACACACCTTCCACATGAATAAAGGGCCTGAAATCGATTTTCAGGTTGTGTTTGGTGGCTAAATCAAAATAGGGTGATTTGTTGTTCTCCGGCTCGGGCTGAGAAACTAGAATTTTCCTTATCCTTCCCATATAAATCTTCTTTCTTTAGTCTCAACTTAAAGGATGCCCTCTAACCATCTGTACAATAGAATTAGAGGAGCCATTTCAAGGGCACAAAGGTACAAAAACATATAGAATATTGAAACCCCTCTCTTAAAAGAAAAAATAAAGCCCCTGATTAGCCGCAAAATCAGTATTAGAAATAAGGCCGCCATGGCGATCCATTGGAACATCTCCATGAGGACCCCATTGGTATAGAATACGAAAAGTGAGAGCGGCAATAATAATATTCCAATTATCTTATTGAAAATAAATGTATTGTAAAGATACTCCCGGAAAATACCGATTTTGTTAAAAAGAAAACCAGCGACATTCATTATCACCAGCCTCCCCAGGAACAGGGCCGCGACAAGGGCCAGGTTGAACAGGTAAAGCAATCCCCCTGATAATCCGTAAGGATCAAGCCCAGAGCGGATTTCAGCCATATAGATAATTAATCCGGCACTGAAAATATAGAAGGTGTATAGGCTGTTGTCCTGTTGTTTCTGCAATCCACTGTTATCCTTAAATATCCTCGCGGCCACCTGGAAACTGACCGACGATTCGAGAGTAGGCATCAATATGGATCCATAGTAGATCCTGATTCCGGCAAGAAATCCCAGTAAAACAAACAGGGTAATGAACAACCAGGCCGGTTGGTGGACCTGAACCTTTTCTGTCCACTCTAAACTTTCTACTGCAATGAGGAGAATAGACATTTCCTGGTCTGACTTTTGAGATAAATTCGGAGACAAAGATACATATCGTCTATTCTTAAAAAAAGTTAATATGTAATGATGTTTGAATTCTTTGTAGTTCCTTTATAACAGTATTTTATGAAAAATCGCTGAAATCATGCAAAGGTCAAAAAGAAACATCATCATAGCCGCTTCCTTAATCCTCCTGTTCAGTGTTGGTTTTACCACCATCGGAAACAAGGACATGGAGCTGGTCAAGAACCTGGATATCTATTATACCATGTTCAGGGAGTTAAATATGTTTTACGTGGATGAAACCGATCCTGAGGAACTGGTTACCACAAGTATAAA
>JAOZLK010000151.1 GCA_029934875.1 Bacteroidales bacterium
TCCAGGAACTTCTTGTAATAGATCCATGAGCGTTCATAATCTCTCTGGTAATAATAGATCTTCCCCACCTCCTGCATCACATCCAGCCTGCTTAGATCACGTTCCAGGGTTTCAATTAATAATTCCTTAGTTTGCCCGAGATCTCCGCTTTTCGCATAGATGATGTAGGCCTTGACCTGTTCTGCATAGAGGTTATCAGGATTATAATGTAAGGAGAATCCGATATACTTCTCTGCTTCATCCACAAAACCGGATTGGATCAGGGCATTGCTCACATGCAGGAGGATGAAACTTGCCTCCACCGAATCATGCGCCGCAATATCCAGCTCTACCCCCTTCAATGCATACTCAAGGTATTTCTTCGTGTTGGGTATGTAACTGGCATAGAAATCCGAAAGCGTGTTAATGACCAATGCAGAATTGGGGTTGTATTCCAGGGCCTTTTCCAAATAAGGAACTGCCTTTTCGTAAGCACCTATATTCATGTAGTAAAAGCTTTTGGCAATCAGGCTCTGGGCAAGCTGGGCATCAAAGAGCAGAGCTTTATCAGCATAATGGTTGATGGAATCGGCAAAAATCTTTTCTGCAAAGAGGGCATCAAGAGTATAGTAGGCAATGGCAATATCAGCATATGCATGTGCAAATTCAGGGTCCTGCTGAATGGCTTTCTGAAAATAGGGGATGGATTCCAGGATGCCTTCCCGGGTCCACTGGAAAAAGAGATCCTGCCCACGTAAAAAATAGTCATAGGCCACGAGGTCTTCGGTGGGAAGCTGCTTGATCCGAATCTCCTCCTCCGGAGTTATGATGGCCTCAATTTCATGAGCAATCTTTTTGGAGACTTCCTTTTGCAAGAAAAAAATATCATCTGCCTCACGTCTGTACTGTTCGGCCCAGAGGTGCCCGTCGGATGATGCTTCGATTAACTGTATATTGAGCAAAATCTGGTCTCCGATTTTCTGACCACTTCCTTCCACAAAATAGTTTACCTTCAATTCCCTGGCCATCTCCGTAATGGTCAGGGAGGTGTTCCTGTACTTTTCAACCGAGGTCCGGCTGATTACCCGCAGATCTTCAATCTTCTGCAGGTCATTTAATATCGATTCCATCAGGCCGTTGATGATGTATATGTTGCTTGAGTCGTTGCTGTCGTTTTTGAAGGGCAGAACCGCTATTGATTTCTCCCCTTTTGTCTTCACGGACGCTCCGGGCTTCAGGATAATGAAGAGAATGGCCGCTGAAACGAATAGAAGCACACTTCCAGCGATCAAAACATTGCGCCTGGCCAGGGGGCGCTTTTCCTGGCCGGAAGCAATATCCTTTTCTTCTCTTTTTCCCGCCTCCCCCGGAGGATATCCGTAAAACTCGCGGAAGCATTTAGTGAAATATGATGTGCTGCTAAATCCCACCTTGTAGGATACTTCAGAGACGCTAAAGGAATCTTGTTTCAGAAGCTCCATGGCACTCTTCAGGCGAAGCTGACTGATATACTGACTAACGGAAAGATTTGTGAGCTTCTTGATCTTACGAAGCAGGTTGGAGCGGCTCATGCCGATCTCACCGGCCAGCTCGGAAACACCAAAGTTCTCATCGGAAATATGCTCCTCAATGAGGTCATTAATTTTCCTGATGAAATCATTTTCTCTGGAATGTAGCTCCGACATGCTTTCAAGATACAAAAGTTATTTCAGACCTCAGAAACAGCTTTTTCAAAGACCCCTGCGTCATAATTTATACTCCTGCGTCATAATTACAGCTCATGCGCTAAAGCTCATATCATTTGATTCAGGAGTGATTTACAGTGCATCATGCTTTGCCAGACCTTTACATTATCTTAATTTCAACCAATAACAAAATGAAAATGAAAGCACAAAAATCCAATTCGAGAAAAGTAATCATGAGCACCATGATGTCTGTATTCATCCTTAGCTTTGTTGCCTGTGGGAATAACAAAGAAAACTCTGCCGGGGAACAAAGCCAAACCCCAGCAGCCAAGGCCGAGGTAAAAGCTCCCGAAACCGATATCCACACCGCCACATTTCTGGGTGACCTGAAGTCGGTCCAGCAGCACATTCAGGCTGACTCCGATCTTAATGTACAGGAGCCCACCATGGGTTCCACGGCCCTGATATCAGCATCTGTGTTCGGAAAAACTGATATTGCCATTGCACTGATTAAAGCCGGAGCTGATTTGAATATCCAGAACAATGAGGGATCAACAGCGCTTCACTCTGCCTCTTTCCTCTGCCGTACCGAAATTGTTGAGATGCTTATTGCCAACGACGCAGATAAGACCCTGAAGAACATTTACGGTTTTACTGCACTGGATGGCGTGATGGGTCCCTGGGCGGAGATCAAGCCAATTTATGACGAATTCGCCAAAGCCCTGGGTCCACTTGGACTGAAGCTGGACTATGAGCAACTGGAAGAGACCCGTCCCCTTATTGCAGAGATCTTACAATAGACAATACTGATATTTACTAGAAATGAAAACAGCTGAAAGAAGATACGACATAGACTGGCTAAGGGTCATTGCCATAGGCTTGCTCCTGATATATCACATAGGAATAGGATTCCAGCCCTGGGGTGTATTCATCGGATTTATCCAGAGTGACCCATCCCTTGAATCTCTATGGCCACCAATGGCTCTGCTGAATGTCTGGCGGATTCCCCTGCTGTTCTTTGTTTCAGGAATGGGAGTAGGCTTTGCCATCAGATCAAGGAGCTGGAAGCAGCTGCTTTTGGAAAGGACCCGACGAATTCTTCTTCCCTTTATAAGCGGAGGCCTAAGCATTGTCCCTGTTCATATCCTGATCTGGCAGCTTTACTATAGCCAGGACCTGAGCTATGCTCCTGGTCAGGGCCACCTGTGGTTCCTGGCCAATATTTTCATCTATGTGCTGGTCCTGTCCCCCCTCTTCTTCCATCTTAAAAGAAATGAAAATGGAAGATTCAGCCGGGCGATCAGGAGCTTATTCAGCAAGCCGTGGGGACTGCTGATCATTGTGGCCTGCTTTGTACTGGAAGCAATCCTGGTTGGCCCCGATAATTTTGCCACCTACGCCATGACTCTCCATGGTTTTGTGCTGGGCCTAATCGCCTTCCTCTTTGGCTTCCTGTGCATACACAGCGGAGAGGCCTTCTGGCAAAATGTCCGGAAGTGGAGATGGCCCCTGCTGGCATTGGCTTTGGCTATGTACCTTGTTCGATATCTGGTTTTTGACCTGGAAGCTCCAAATTATTTTGCTGCCATAGAATCCTGCTCCTGGATCTTTGCCGTATTCGGCTTTGCCAATAAACACCTGAATCGTCCCAGCAACACGCTGAGCTATCTGAGCCAGGGAGCCTATCCCATATACATCCTCCATATGATCTTCCTCTACCTGGCCAGTTATCTCTTATTTCCCCTGGAGATTCCCGTCCAGGTGAAATTCATCCTTGTGATAGCATTGACCGCTGCAGGATGTTTTATTAGCTATGAATTAATCAGAAGAGTTCGAATTCTAAGACCCCTGTTTGGATTAAAAAGATGAAGTTGGAATTCAATCCATGGGAATTACGATAAAGGGCAAACAATTCGAAATGATTAAACAACTTTGATTAATATCGAATCACTTTGCTATGTGACACCTGATCGCCGTTATAAATCTGAAGGTAATAAATCCCCGGAGTATCCAGGGTGATCTTCAGCGATCTATCCCCCACAGATACCAATTCTTTTAACCTGTATTGCTGAACAAGGGCTCCTTTGGAATCAATGATTTCAATGAATGCATTTTCAGAAAGTTCTTCAGCAAATTCAACAGTGATGAAATCGTCTGTTGGGTTCGGATAAACTTTTATGTTTCCGTGCGGATTTAGCGGATTGATTCCAATGGTGCTTTCCACAGTAATGATCACCGTATCCCTGAATACACACTGATCATTTGAAACCTGTACGGAGATTTCATAATCGCCGGGTCCGGCTTTTTCTCCGTCAAGATGCAGGAAGGGCTCACTGCTTGTATCACTCCAGAGATATTTAAACTCCATTGGATAGGGACCCAGAATCAATTCCTCATCGTCCCGGATGGCTCTATCATTCCCCAGAGAAATGATTGGGGATTCATGAATTATCAACTCAACTGCTTCTGCATCTCCTTCGCATCCTTCCCGGGTTTGAGTAGCATAAAACAAATATGA
This sequence comes from Bacteroidales bacterium, assembly GCA_029934875.1. Taxonomy (GTDB): domain Bacteria; phylum Bacteroidota; class Bacteroidia; order Bacteroidales. The sequence continues at coordinate 4,183 of JAOZLK010000151.1, forward strand.
GCCTGGATAATGAAGCTCCAATGCCAGCATAGATCCCATTTGAATCACATCCTCTAAGGCAGGCGTATCATACCAGCGAATGCTATCACCTCTGGCCTCCATTTCGGGAATACCCTCACCTTCGCAAGCGCTTACTCCATACGTAACAGGTGCTTCCGGTGACGGCTTTATGGTCAGGCTTGAAATATTAAAGGGACTTTGACAATGACTTACAGCCTGGGTAACATAGTAGGTATAGGTGCCAGGAGAATCAAATTCTGGTTTAAAACTTGTTCCTGATTGAATAAGGTCTGTCAATTGTTCACTAGTATACCAGCGAATATTTTCTCCTACGGCCATTAGTTCTGGATTGGAATTGTGCTCACAAATTTCGATACTCTGTGTTAGAGGGGGGAGCGGAATCTCTCCGACTTCCAGGATCACAGATGATGCCGGACTCACACATTCCAACATAGTCTTCGTAGCATAAAAAGTATAAGTACCTGCTTCACTTATTCCTGTAGCAAAATGAGAACCCGTGTACGCCAGATCCTGAAGAGCCTCATCATTGTACCATTGAATAAGTTCACCTTCGATAAGCAGGTCAGGAATCAGCCCACCTTCACAGGCCATAACCGTGGTGTCGGATGGAGAAAGCGGGGCAGGTTTAATGCTCAATCTTATTGTATCAGGGACACTTTTACAAGCTCCCAGGCTCTGGGTTGCAAAATAGCTGTATGTCCCAGGCAGGCTTTGCCCGGTCTGGTACTCATTACCAGTATGAACCAGGTCGCTAAGTCCTGCATCACTATACCACTTTACGATCTCACCACTTGCAGTCAGGGCAGGAACAGGCTCACCTTCACATACAGATACATCAGTACCTTCAGGCGGTAGCGGGCTCTCTTTAATGGTCAGGGTCACTGATGCTCCCGGGCTTTCACAGCCCTCAACCGTTTGGGTAACTTCAAAGGAATAGATGCCAGGGCTGTTCTGAGGAGGAATAAATTCATTACCCTGGGTGGCATAGGCCGAGTCATTCATAATACAGCGGACCGCAAAGCCATTTGAATGGTCGTCGAATCTGGAATTCCAGATCTGAGGTCGGTCCCACCAATTTTCCATGGACCTTGTATATCCTGTGGAATTCCAGAATGTAGACCAATATCCGATATTCTTAAATTGACCATCAGGTTCTCTTTTCCCACCCATCATTGCATTAAAACCAGATGATCCTCCCTCCTTGAGCTGGGTCCCCTGATCAGTTCCTCTCCACTCAAACAGGGTGGCCTCGGCCTGGTTCATGCCCAACTCCATCTCCAGTTTCATCCAGTCCTGCTGTGATGGGACCTCCCATCCTGATGGACAAAGACCCTGGGTATTTTCCCGGATCGAATAATTCATTAGTTCATTCCACTGGTAAAGCCCTCCATAGATTGCCCCCATAGCAGGATCGTTGTTATAATAATACTTTTCAGCAAGCTGATTATCTGATTGTTCCAGGCTTCCTTCAATCATCATACCAAAGTCCAGGTTTTCGGCCATCCACACTTGTTTTCCGAAGCTAAGTGTATTGTATTCTTTGCCATTTCTCTCGTCCACAAAGGACACATTGGAAATAGGATGATACCATTTTACATTTTCTCCGGGAGCATGAAGTATTGGCCCTTCCTCCATCACGCAAACCTCAACATCGGATACCACGGGAGGGGCTGGCGTTTCTCTAAGGCTTAGTGTTGCTGTATCAGGAAGACTAACGCAACCTACATAGGTATTGGTTACATAAAAAGTGTAATCCCCGGGAGTATAATCACTTACATCCAACTTCCTACCATAACTCACATAGGCTGAATCGTCTAAAACACAACGAACAGAATAACCATCTTTTATATCATCCCCTCGCGACGCATATACCTGGTCAAATAGGTTGCTTAAAGTTCGGGTATATCCATCTGAGGTCCAATAGGTGGCATAATAATCCATGCTCTCGAAATAAGCATCGACGTTTCGCTTCCCTCCAAACAAGGATTCAAAGCCGGAAGATCCTCCCTCCTTTAACATAGCCCCTTCATTTGTACCCCTTAATCCCAGACTGGCAGCCTCTTCCTCATCCATTCCCAGGGCCATTTCCATTGTTTGCCACTCTTCATGTGAGGGTATATGCCAGCCTGCAGGACAAATGCCCTGGGCACCAATCTCAGTGGTGTAAGCCATCATTTCTTCCCACTGGTATAAGCCTCCATGGGAAGAGCCGTATGCGGGGTCATTGTTGTAATGGTATCTTTCGATTATACCATTGTTTTGCTGCATTTCGGAACCTGCTATGCTTATCCCGATATCCAGGTTTTCGGCCATCCATACCTGCTGCCCGATATTCACAGTGCGATAAGTTCTCTGATTGCGTTCATCATAAAGCTCACTTCCAAAATTCCCACTGTACCATGTAATCTCAGATCCCTCTGCATACATGAACAATCCACTGTCTGAACAAAATGTTTTATCGTCCACATAGACTGGCTGAGGGGCTTCAATAATGAAATACTCTGCCAGGGAGTAAGGGCTTTCGATTCCTTCGATTGTCTGGGTTACATAGAATTTATAGGATCCAGGCTCAACAAGGGAGGGTATGTAATCATTTCCCTCATATAAAAGTGAATTCAGCTGAGGATCACCGTACCATCTGATACTTTCACCGGAAGCCTGCAACATACCTGGTTTTCCCTGGCAAACATCTTCATTTTCAACCTCGGGAGGTGATATACTTTCTAATATGCTCAAATAAACCGGCAAAGTCACACTCTCACAATCAGACAGGGTCTGAGTAACATAGTAGGTATAAATACCCACGCTTGTATGGCCGCTTGGAAATGAGTTTCCTGAATATACCAAATTGCTCAGCTCATAGTCGCTATACCACCTGATATTACTGCCAATAGCCATAAGGTTCGGTACAGCTTGTCCACTGAAGACTGTTACATTCTCTGCGTTCGGCTGAGGAGTCGATAGAGATTGCAGATTACCGTATACATCTCTTGGTCCCATGCAGGCATTGGAATCATCTCCATCTGGCTCATCGGGGCAGGGTGGACAATACAAGGGCTTTGGCCCTATGCCCCAGGAATAATATCCATCGCCATCGTTATCGGTACAGGCAATATCGGATGAGCCACGGTTCATGCTATTTACCGGGCCAATGAGTTTACATGTATGGTGTGGCCAGATATCTGTCAAATTGGTGACTATGTATGCATATCCATTATCTCCCCACCAACTTCCCCAGGAATTTTTAATTAACCATGCCGTTTGTCCAATGAGTGCACTGTTCTGATCAATGATTACCCACCGGCTGGCTTCACTTGATTTAATATAAACCTTGTCCCCTGCATTCAGGGTTTTATAACCAACCAGGGTAATGGCATGCCTCCAGGGAATGATCCCTAATGCCATGGCCCCTTCTAATATCAATTTCCTTAAATTATTGTCTGATATTTCAAGATAATTCTGGTAAGAAGCGATCCTGATTCGTTCTGTTGGATTCTGACAGATATTGCTGCAAATACCGTTTGATGCCGTGTACGGAAAACAATCCTCATTAACAACACCTGTAGTTCTTATATAGTCTAAGGCCCGTGGAACATACCCTCCACTGCAGGATCCGGCATTGGCACATGAAACAATTTGCTGCTCAGACAGATCCAAATTCAAGCGCTGATTATAATACAAGTTCGCCATAAGTTCTGTGGCTCCTGCTGCCGCAAAAGCCCAGCAACTTCCACATGAACCCTGGTTTTTTACAGGAGTTACCCAGTTCTGACCATGACAGTCCGTCCAGCTGAATTCCTTCACATAGGGTGAATCTCCCAAACCTGCTGTAACAGCATTGTAATCAATCTCACTCTCATCTTCCAGCGCTCCAGGCATCACAAAAATACCCCCGGTGTAATATTCAAAACCATGCAGATTGGGCAAAGTCCCGCCGAATAGAGCTTTCTTTTCCTGGTAAGACAGTTGAGAAATGGAAGTCTCCCCGGCAATCCAGGGAATATTTCTCTCCTCAAGATTCCGGTTGATCTTCAAAATTTTAGCGTTTGATTGCTCCTGCTGGAGCTTACTATCCATGGCACGTGCAAATGGGACAGCCCTGCTGGTGACCATTTCCGTCAGATGAAAGGTGGCATCGATCATCTCAATTCTTATCCCGGAAGGCACCACATTATTGAGTATGGTAGTTTCTTCCCCAATTTCGTTTATGAGGAAGTTCCGTGAATCGGCAATCAGAGGATATATTTCATAAACCAGGTATTCGTTGTACTGATCATCTACGAGTATTACCCTGACAAGACTTGAGTCGGCATTCAATGTAATATCTCCGGAAATAACCAGGCCGCTGATGGGATCAGGATCGGTGAATGGCTCTATTAGACCGGGAAGGGTAAATTGCCTGTTAATCTCTATTCTCTTATCAGGCTGATTCTGAAGGGAGAATGCTTTTTCCTGGGCATATGAGGAAATTACCATCGCCAGGAATGCCAAGTTGAACACTAGCTTTCTCATTGCAGGGGA
>JAOZLK010000720.1 GCA_029934875.1 Bacteroidales bacterium
CACTTTCCACTTTCCACTTTCCACTTTCCACTTTCCACTTTCCACTTTCCACTTCCTTGCTACTCGGCATGAAGCGCCAGGGCTGGATTGATGCGCGCCGCCTTCAGCGAGGTAATAGTGACTGTGACCATGGCAATGATGATGGCAAGCATTGAAGCCGCAAGAAATAACACTGGCTGGAAGCCCACATTGTAGGGGAAGTCTCTGAGCCAGTCCTGCATCATAAAGTAGGCCACCGGCATGGCAATCAGAATGGAGATTCCCACTGCATAAACTACGCTCTTTGAGATCACAGCGATCACATTGTTTTCAGAGGCTCCCATCACCTTGCGAATGCCAATCTCCCTGATCCGCTTCTGGGAATTATAAAGAGTAAGCCCGAAGAGTCCAAGCGAAGCAATAAAGATGGCCAGGATGGAAAAGACCATGGTTACCGCTCCTGTCCTTTTCTCCTCCGCATAATAGGAGTCCAGCTCCTCATCCAGGAAAAAGTATTGCAGGGGCTCGTCGCTTGTAAACTCCTCCCACTTTTCATCGATATGAGCCAGTCCTGCTTCAATATTATCTTTTCCTCCTGCAAGTCGAACGGTCAGATATCCTGCCCAGTCCCAGTTCCTGTCCTTTAATATGACAATCTGGGCCCCCACTTCGTGCTTGAGGGTCAGGAAATGATAGTCTTCCATTACCCCAATAATCCTCAATTCCTGGGCGTTTTCGGGGTCATCCATCCCATGCATGATGGACATATTGAGTGGATCCTCCAGGTTATACTTCCTCACAGCTGCGGCATTCACCAGGCATGCTGAAGAATCACTGGAAAAATCTTCGGAAAAATAACGACTGTCAGGTGTAGCTAATCCAAAGCGGTAGGTCTCCATAAAGTCCTCATCTGTCCAGAAGGTATGAAAGAGAACCGCCTCCTCCGGTGGACGGCCCTTGATTCCATAGCCATTGTTGTTGTTGGGAGCTCCCAGGTAGGCAGTGGAATTGGTGGCTGAAAGGATTGCTGAATGGTTTAGCAACTCCTTCTTAAAGGTTTGAATCTCGTTCCCAACACCCAGGGGATGTAGCCGTTCCAGCACCACAAGCTGCTCCTTATCAAAACCCAGGTCCTTGTTGGTCATGTACCTGAACTGCCAGTAGATGACAAGGGTTCCGGCGATAATGATAATTGAGATAGAAAACTGGATAATCACCAGCGCATTCCTCAGAACGGTGGTGCCATTTTTGGCACTTGCATTTCCCTTCAGGGCAAAGATGGGTTTAAAGGAGGCCAGCACAAAGGCGGGATAGCTTCCACTGAGCAATCCCACCAGCACGGCCAGTAGAATAAAAGAGGGAATCATGTACCAACGGAAGATATCACCATACTCCAGGTTCAGCCCCACCAGATTGTTAAAGGGAGTCAACAGCACACTTACGAGGACAATAGCTATCACCAGTGAGACCAGGCTCAGAAATACACTTTCAAAAAGAAACTGCTTAACCAGCTGCCTCCGATCCGAACCCACCACCTTTCTCAGGCTAACTTCCTTGGCCCGGCTCAGGGATCGGGCAGTACTCAGATTCATAAAGTTGATGGAGGCAATGATCAGCACAAAGAATGCAATCACTCCGAAAATAACCAGGTAGGTGCGGTTGCCATTGGGACGGTAGCCAATATCACTTGGCACCTCAATGTCTGAGTTCAGATGGATATCCAATAGGGCTTGTGGGTGGTATCCGTACTTGGACCCCGAGGCAATAAACTCCTCCGGAGTGATGCCCATAAACTGCTGCATTTCGCTTCCAATGTTTCCCATTAGCACTGTTTGCAGCTTCTCATCCAACAGTTCGGGGTCTGATCCCGGACTCACCATCAAATAAGCCTGCATGTGGTTGTTGAACCAGGTGGTTCGCCGACTCGATTCATAGGTAGAATAGGAGCAGATGAAATCGTAATCGAAGTGAGATGTTCGGGGAGCCTCCACCACCACACCGGTCACCCGGTAGAGCGTGGAATCGTCATTCATGGCAATGGACTTCCCAATGGGATCCCCATCGGGAAAGTATTGTTCCGCCTTTGATTCGCTAAGCACAATGGTATTGGGTTCGGCCAGGCAGGTGTGCGGATCTCCCTGTAAGAGCTCAATGGTAAAGAATTCAAAAAAAGTGGAGTCTGCATACAGAAGTTGATTTTCCAGGTATTTATTGGCCGGATCGACCCACATCAAACGATTGTTGGCCCAGTCGAAGCGACAGAAGTTCTCAATTTCCGGTATCTCTTCGTGGAATGCCGGCCCGCATATGGGACTAACCCAGGCGCCTGTAAATTCCTCCCCTGCCATCTTACCTTCCAGATAAAGTCTGTATATATCGGCCGATCGCTCATTAAAACGGTCATAGCTGGTTTCGCTAATGATATACAATATGATAAAAATGGCACTGGCCAGTCCGATGGCCAGTCCTGAAATATTGATCGCATTAAATGCCTTATTCTTGCTAATGCTGCGAATGGTTACCCTGATGAAATTTCTCCACATATTCTTTCTTTTTTACTTTTTACTTTCTACTTGCATACTTTCTCCTTGCATACTTCTTCCCTATTCGTAATGCAGGCATATGGCCGGATTTGTCCGT
>JAOZLK010000152.1 GCA_029934875.1 Bacteroidales bacterium
TGTTGCTTTGTTGGTTTTAACCAGAGGGCATAAGGAGAGGTAATTCCCTCCAGGCGGGCATAAACACTATCGCTGTCACTTACCTCAACATCCCATGGAGATGTACCCGTCATGTATATATAAGCCAGTGATGAGTCACCCTCGCAAACCGAAGCATCCCCAATAATCGTGGCTGTAACATCCTTGGCGGCCTCGGCCCGCTGATCTGGGGGATCTGTCACAACACTCTGCCCCTGCATTGTATAAGCGGTGCAAAGCAGAACACCAACAAAACATAATATATTAGAGCCTCTCATCTATTCCTCCTCCTCATCTTGTAGCAATTAAAAATCGCCCGATTCATTTGTTCTGATAAGTGAAACCATGCTGTTCCCTTCATAGCCGTTATCACCTATAAACACAAGGCCTCCCTTCGACGGGATAGCTATGTCAGCACCTTCCTGAATACCACCCGATCCGTAAGTTTTTCGGATATCTTCCTTTAAATCTGCCAGGAACTGTATGAGAATATCAGCATTCCCATCCGAGGTCCGGGTTCCGACCAGGGCATGTCTCCCATCCTCTATCTTCACCATGCGTTCTGCCATTAAGTCTACCCCGGGCTCTGAAATGGTTGCAAGCAACCTCTCATTTTTTATCAGTAATCCATCTGTTCCACCTGTCTCAATCTGATACAATAGAATTTCACTATTCCCTTTTTGGGTGTTGTTACTGTTCCCTATAACAACAAATTCATTTTCATCCTCCTTAATAATGCATTTTCCAAACTCGTCGAATTCTCCTCCCAGGATTCTGTCATTGGGACTTAAGTCATCATTAAAATTCAGCACCAGGATATCGGTTCCCTCACCAATAAATTTATTATAGGTGGCCACACACATATAATGGGTACCATCATTAAGAACAAAGGTGGCTGCCGCATCCTTTGACTCGTCCGGCTTGGTATAAAAAAGGCTCAGCGGGATGGAGTCCCCGTTCTGATCCACCAACATGATCATGATATCCTTCTCCCCGTCTTTCTCCTGGTAACCGGCAAGGATGAATTCATAGTCGATACCTTCAGCAGCATGCAGGGCCTCTTCATTCTCAGAGGAACCGTAGCTTTTGCTCCAATTTACACTCCCGTCGGCCGATGTTTTAACGATAAAAATATCCCTGTCCACGTCGTCTCCTGTCCCATGTTCAATATAGCCACTTAGCAGGAAACCATTTTTCCCGCCATTTTTTGCTATTATTGCATTTGCACCGGCATTCTCATCCCCTTCGGGATAATATTTTGGGAAGCCCTCTTTCACGTTCCCGTACTCATCGGTAACGATCAGCATCATTTTGGACCCCTGATCAGTAGAATCAGTACCACATATTGCATATCCACCATCCTCCAGGACGACAAGGCCTTTTGCCCTGTCAACACCTTTTGATCCATACATCTTCAGGAAGGATGCAGATTGTGATTCGGAAACTTCTTTTTCGCAGGAAAACAGCATCAATCCTGCAAAAACAGCTGTTATAAATAACATATATTTCATAAGTAATTATCTATTAATCTTATAGGTCTTATGTAACTTACCATAAGTTTCATTCTTTCTTTTTCAGATGGTTAATTCAGGTTCCAGGTAATACCAACATTCAGAAGCACTTGGTTTACCCTAAAATCACCCTCCACGTGGTAAAGCATCCAGAGTATATCCTGATTATCGTAACGGTCCTCAACTTTGTTAGTCTGGAAGAACCCTGCTGAGTAAGAGGCCTCTATGGAAAGAAAGGCCTTCTGTAGAGGTATATTTACTCCTACTCCCAGCAAACCCTGCAAATTCATTCGGGAACGTGTATCTGAAATAGTCATTTTCTCCACCTCCACGTCTTTCAGGTAAGTTCCTGATTCTTCATAAGTCCTGGTTCCGTAAGCTGAGGCCGATAAAAGATAATCAGCTACTACACCCACCCTGAAATAGGCCCTGGTCTGACCTTTCGGATTCAGGTAAACAAGCATGGAAAAGGGTAATTGCAGCTTGTTTTCACACTCATGGTACTCATAGCTTGTGAAATCATAAGGACTTGCAGAATAACTCAGATTTACGCGATTATATAAGAGGCCAAGTCCAATCTCGATGCCCTTACTAAGGGGAAGATCTACTTTGGCGCCCAATACAAAGCCAGGTGCAAAAGCATACTTCCCATCTGCACTATTTGGATCACCAACACTGTAAGGCTCCATGATTGCTCCTTTGCTCCCCGATATCCCCACCAGGAAACCTATCCTTGGCTTGTCACTGTCTGGAGCGAAACTAGCTCCAGCTTTTCTTTGCGCTTTACTCTGCTCAGCTGCTTGCTGCTGTGCCGCCTGCTCCTCCAGTTGCCTGGTCCTGGCCGCAGCCACAAGAGCTGCTGCTTCCCCGGCCCTTCTTTCCTTATGAGTTTCCAGTAGTAGCTTGAACTCGGAGGGGTCGGAGGCCTGGGCCTCGTAATTTGGATTTTCATCCAGGAAAGCTGACATAAGCTTATCAGCTTCATCGGGCAGATAATCAAATAAATAGGCGTTTATTACCAGCTTATATGCCTCCTCCCTTGCGGTACCGGAGAGACCCGATTCCTCAATACAGGGAAGCAGAAGCTCCGGCACAAGTTCTATCATTCCGGCCGCATAAGCCTCCCGGGCATCTTCCAATAACTGGGTACAGCCAACCATATCCTGGGCATGCAGCGTTGTCTGGAGCCATAGAAACAAAGGCAAAATGAATATTATTCGTTTATACATATTGGTTTATTTATTATCATTCAAACCCTGACAGGATTTTTCATAGGGTAGCTCACTTCCAAAATACTGAGTCCATTCCGACTGGGTCAGGTTACGGCTCAACAGAGAACAGAAATCACCTGCCATTGAAGCCGATTCGCTTGGTCGCCCAATAAAACGGGGGAAATCAACCCCACCGCTGTAAAAGAACCTACTGTCATTACTAAAGCATACCGCCAGAATAAACCCGTTATTCTCATCAAAGACCATGGGTGGATAGGACCAATTGGAAGTGTGCCACAGGTAAACATTCCCATCCCGGGAAGCAGCGGCAATAAATCTTCCGTCGGGACTGTAGGCCAGGTCAGTGATACCTGCACCCGGGCCTGTTAGCTTGGCAATATTTGCTCTGCTGCTGCCTGAGAGAACACGGAGAGATCCGTCACGTAAACCTACCACCATGTTGCGTCCGTTTGGAGAGTAAGCAATGGCCATTGAAGGGTTAGCTCCAAAATCCGCAATACTCCTCACTGTCCCTGGAGATTCAGGGCTGAATTCCTTCAATTTTCCATCCCTTGTTCCAAATGCAAGCATCTTACCATCATCACTGGCAGACAGGGCTGACAGTCTTGATGAAGTACTGAGCAACACGCTTGCCTGGTAAGTAGCATAATCCCATTTTAAAATCCGGTTCTCAGTACCTGCTGAAACGAAGCTCCCCGTTTTTCCAAGATTTTCCAGAAAGAGTACGATTTTCCCATTCTCAGTATCCTGGTGAACAACCTGCCCCTGATTCTCCAATTCCATGAAGACCAGTCCACCACCATTGGTACCAACCGCGGCCTTTTTCTCGTCCGGACTGACAGCCAGGCTTTCGTTATTGAGACCGGTTCCGGCCAGGGTAATCTGGGAAGCCTTGTCAGCATAATTTCCAGACAGGATTTTTGCCGATCCATCACTGTTCACAATCAGCAAACTGCCTGTTCTGCTTAACCACTCAACGTCCTTAACAGAGCTTCTTATGCTTGGATAGATGTTGTAGGCAGGAGATATTAGCTTTTTTAATGCTGCATACAGACCCCGGTAGATATCCCTTTCGAAATAGCTTCCCTGGCTCTGCCCGTTTAACTTGTATGCCTGAAATGCCAGTAAGCCCTGCAGTTCCGGGTTCTTATCCACTCCAAGACTCTGCACGGCCACATCCCTCGAGAGAGACACATAATTCTTTCTTTCAGGCACAATAGCCGGGGGAGGCTTCACCTCCTCAACAACAGGGTCCGGAGTATTCTCAGCCACCTGTCGGGTGGGAGTTTCACGAACGGGATTGGTCACCGGCAAGGGCTGTCTCTCCACAGTGGACGAAGGTTCCGGGTTCCTGTTAAGATCCTGGGCCACCGCGGCCTGCTCCTCCGGATCTTCAAGGACATCTTCAATGGCCGGCTCAATTATTACAGATTCAGGAGCCGTGGAAATATTCTCATCCTGGACAGCTGTTTCCTGGGGAGTTTCCTGGGGCACCGGAGCGGGTCTGACCCTGGTATAGATGAAAACCGTACCCAGAACAACTACAATGACACCCATGAAAATAGCAATGAAACGATTCAGCATCAGCCTTCGTTTCTGCATAACAATCTTTCGTTCCTCTTCCCATTGCAGCTCCTCTTCACTGGTACTCAGAAATACCATGGCCCTCTCAAATGCCGGATTATATTGCACACCCCACGCCGGTGTGGGCTTCTGGCTATCCCTCCACTTCACTGCAATCTGGAGATCCGGATTTTTCCACAACTCGGTTCTGCCTTGCTGATACAGGGCAGAAGCATGGGACAGTTTAAGATACATCCCAATGGATTCGTGCTCTTCATCCACCCATTCCTGCAGCCTGTCCCAAATCCGGATCAGGGACTCGTGACAGATTTCAATAATCGAATCTGAATGCAGAGCCGAACTCACACCCGGAAAAAGGAAGGCCCTTCCTGGCTGCCGAAAGACATTCACCACTTCGGTGAGTTCCTCCTGACTGCAATGGGCTATCCTCGCAATATTCCCAAGAGTAGTCTGACGCCCGAAACCATTGTACTGGTCACTTTTGGAAGTGATTGATTTAAACAGCCTCTCGCACAGTGCTTTTTGCTTTACATCGAGGCTTCCGTAAACCTCTTCAAGGTGATCGCTCAGTGCCGATTTTATGGTTCCAACTGACTCGTAATCATTTAATGTAATGGGTTTATCATGCTCTTCGCGGGACGACCAGAGCTCCCAGGTTCGCATAAGAGCATGTTGAAGTTTGGGAAGCGGAGTTTCCAATTCCTCCAGGTCATCCAGAAGGTGCTCTATGAATCCCTTCTCGAGTATGGCCCCGGCCTGCTCCACGGGTCCGGAAATGGCGGTCTCAAGCGCCTTCCTGGACATTTGGGGCAGCAGGAACTTGCTCGTATTCATCAATTCGGTTAAGCCCCGGAAGGTAGCACTTGCTTCAAGGAAATCCGAACGCATTGAAAGCAGCACATAGATGGAAGGTCTTTCACCCTGAACCGCATTTATAATAAGATCTATAAAGCGCCTGGCTCCCGGGTCCTTTGTATGGGTGCCCTGGGCAGGCCCGCTTCTGAACAACTCTTCGAACTGGTCAACAACAAGACAGTAGTTATGGCTGCCAAGCCCTTTCTCCACAATCAGATCGCCAAGATCCTTGCTTCCTGACAGAAAGGACTGGATATCTGCCTCATTCAGTTTCTTCGGAAATACTTTCTGGAAGCCCCTGATCAGATTTTCAACCGGTTTGATGCCGGGACGTACCGATATGGGTACCCACTCCTGCTTCTCCTGGATCAGCAGTGCCGGTATTACACCCGATTGTATCAAAGAGGTTTTTCCACTGGCAGATGCCCCTACAAGTGCAACAAATCTGTTTTCCTGCAAGAGATCAACAAGCTCGGCAGTTACATTATCACGGCCAAAAAACAATTTATCCTCAGCACTGGTAAAAGGCCGGATGCCGGGAAAAGGATTTCGCTTAAGCACATCCGTATTAATAATTGAGGGTTCACCCATAAATTCATTCCTTATCAAACACAATAAAGCTTTAAACCAAACGGTGACCTGTTTGGTTTAAAAATGAGCTAAAAACGTGCAATAAACTCCGGTCATCAAACAGAAGCTCCTTGAACTGCTCCCTTTCAACCAGATAGGCCTCACGGACCCCTTCTTTGCCAAGATAACGAATTTGCTCCATTATTTCGGGCTGCTGCTCTGCAATAATTGCAAGGCCGCCCGAAAGAGGAGACAGTTCACCAGCTGATCCAGTTCTTGCCAACAGCACCAAATCTTCCCCAGGAATCTCTTCCCAGGAAAAGGGCTGCAGGATAGAAACCAGTTTAAACAGGCTGCTTATTCCCACGTCTTTAAACAACTTCCAGGAAGCCAGATTTATTGTGGTATTTACATACCACCTGGCCGAATCATCATGTCCCGGGAAACTGTTATCCGGAAAATCCAGACGCTCAGTGACCAGGTCATACTGTCCTGGATCATTTTTACGTAATAATTGCGCTGCGGTTTCACGAATTTTGGGATTTGGGTGAAATCCCTGTGCAATGATTTGCTGCTCATCAAAATAGCCTGCAACATTTCCCATCCGCTCAAGTACACATATGCGAATAAAGTCGCCCATTTGCATCCCGTCGCGGTTCAGGATTTTTTTCAGCAGCAGCCTGACCGGAATCAAATCGACCCTATAATGGGCATGGAGCCTGTCGATCTTCTCCCTGATCAGTATATCTGAAAAATATGAAACAAGTACATTCTTAAGTGGGTCATTCAGGAGGAGTTCAAGTAACTCAATAGCCATACCCCTGTCCTCTGTCTGTTTGTCAAGAAGATTTGTTCTGATGCGGTGTACCGACCGCCTGTCATAAATAAGAGCCAGTAACATTAGAATGGTCTCATTCACATCCCAAATTTCCTGGTCAAGCGCCTCCCCGATGTAGCCTCCCGGATTCTCGGTCCGGATGGAAATTTTAGCTCCCAGGTTCCAGACTCCGGTCTGTACCTGCCTCAGGATCGCAGACTGAATAGAGGCCTCCTGAAGTGGAGAGGCCTGAAAATGATTTTCATACAAGCCTGCCACTCCAGCTGTAAATATATCCCTGTGGTGATAATCAAGCTTATCCAGCATCATTTGCATGGCACGTTCTCCTCCGATAGCTGAGAGTACAGAGATAATCCTTTTTTGCAGGGTGATTGTGGATCCGGGTTTATGAAAGGTGGATTCAAGTTCATCCATTACCAGCTCCCCCTGGTGTACCAGGGCTGACCATGCACCGGCATACAATTGCGGATGCTCCAGGGTCTCCATCAAAGTGTTACTTACCTTGAGGGAATCTACCTTTCCGGCCGTTGATATGGCCACGCTCCTGACATCAAGATCCTCATCTTTCAGCAGGCTTACCACCTCGGGAAGGTAGGTAGGGTCCCTTTCGTTGGCCACATGGTACAGGGCTGCAAAGACCTCATTACGAACCCCTGAATGAAAAGCCTCTCCAATGGCCGGGTCCACCTCGCTCCTTTCCACGGAAAAGCGATCAAGCCGCTCCTTGATAAAGGCTGCCTGCAAACCCAGCTTACTTCTCAGTTTCCTTCGGGACAGATTTCTGATCCGCTCCCTGATGGCCGGATCATGCTCGCCGGACATTTTCCGGCTAAGCGTTAGCTGTGGCAGTCCGGGTGCCGAGGTCAGCATATAGTCCCACACCCTCATTCGCACTCCCGGGTTGGGATGATCCAGCATGGCGAGCACTTGCTCCCTGTTTGTGTAATGAAAAAGATATGGATTAAATTCAATGGCTTCCACCGGGAAAGCTGTTTTCAAAAGGTCAAACCCGGCAAGATCCTGGAGCCCACGGTCTGCCTGATCCCAGACCCTGTCGGAATCCAGCGATACCCGAAGCATTTTGTGATAATTCCTGTTTAAAGAAAGGCCCACAAAAAACCATACCATCACAAACAATACAAGCACATAGGGCACATAGGACAAATAGGGCTTATCCAGTACCTCGTTCACAATCAACATATAAAGGACAAGGAAAAGGCCTATGCTAAAAATACCAACTTGACTCAGAACCCCTTCTATACCGGATCGGATGTTGTTTTTCTCGTGGGGACTCAGTGTCTGGTAAATTACATTCAGGGAAGGATCCTCCAGGGCACCTTTCCATGAACCAAAAATAAAACGGGTTAGAAAAACAAAAAGAAAGAACAAGGGACGTAAGGGTGATTCTGTCCCAAGTCCAAATTGGTCGAAGATGATCAGGGCCGTCAGGCTGAGAAGAATGAGCAGAATGGGTGTCATCATGAGCGTCACCCCCACACCAAATCTTTTTTTAATTCGTCCAAACATGAATCTTTTCATCACCCATGTGGCCAGAATCATCACAGCAAAAAAAAGGCCCAGGAAGGAGACCAACCCCTCAGCTTCATCGTAGTGGAAGGATGCCGAGGAGAGAAAGAGGAAGTGTATTATCACCAGAACCGAGATACCCAACAGTACAAAGGTGGAAATCAGGCCGGTGTACCTGTGAGAAAAAAGACGGATGGGTCCGGTACTACTGACCCGTCTGCTTGAGTATATCCTGTCCTTGTCCATACCGTTGAGCACATACATTTGTGCCAGGCCGGCAATGGTCAGGCTGGCCAGGCCGGCGTAGAGGGTAAGACCAATCCGGATGCTATCCCGAACAATGAAGGGAACCACCGCAAAAGCTAAAACCATTCCCCCTACCAGAGCGGCATCGATAATGCCCGACAACTGTTTCCCATAACTGGGAGAAAGAAAGCCCCGTACGGTGATCCAGAAACTGAGCAGGATAATAAGAATCAGGGGCCCCATGAGCACAAAAAGCAGAAAACTAAAACGATCGCTACTTAAAATCCGTTCTCCCAGAATCAGGGCAA
>JAOZLK010000721.1 GCA_029934875.1 Bacteroidales bacterium
TAAGCAATGGGAATACATTTGAAATTGAAGCACATAATGCATCAGATGAAAATAAATACATCCAGTCGGCCACTTTGAATGGAGAGCCTCTTAATGAGGCATGGATTACTCACGATGCTGTAGCCGATGGTGGAAAACTGGTATTTGAAATGGGGCCAAAAGCCAATAAAGCCTGGGGCCTTAAGTACAGTAATTAAAAAAAAATCATATAAAGGACGATTATTGTAAATATCAATGAATCAGGAAAATAAACATGTAGTCACGCCTGGAATGATGATGCTTCTTAATCCATTAATAAAGGATTAATAAGCTGTTAAGATTTTTTTAACGTTGTGGTCATACTTTCGCTTGCAAGAAAACTAAACCAGTATGAAAAGAATATTACTACTTTCTCTGATTGTTGTTTTGGGTGCTCAAGGTAGCCTTGTTGTAGTTGCCCAGGGAGGCAATAATGCGAGAATTAAAGGAATAGTTACGGATGCCTTAACTGGAGAGCCACTTATTGGAACCAATATTGCTATTGAGGGTACTAGCTTTGGGACATCAACTGATTTAAATGGTGAATATATAATTCCCAATGTTCCTGCCGGAACACATACCGTTGTATTCAGGTACATTGGGTATAAGAATATAGATCTGCCAAATACACAGTTGAGTGCCGGTCAGGAGCTTGTGCTGAATCAGGAAATGAGTCCTGAGGCGATCATGGGTGAAGAAGTGGTTATTACTATTCAGGCCAGGGGGCAACGGGCAGCTATAAATCAGCAGCTGGCTTCCAATGGCATTACCAATATTGTATCCTCTGCAAAGATCAGGGAAGTGCCGGATGTAAATGCAGCAGAATCCATAGGACGTCTGCCTGGGGTTTCCCTCAGGCGTTCAGGGGGTGAAGGCAACCAGATTGTGGTCCGTGGTTTATCACCTCAATATACGATTGTAGAGGTAGATGGCGTACGACTTCAGGGTGTGGGTATGGGTCGTGATGTGGGACTCAGCACGATTTCTTCTGAAATGCTTGACGGAATTGAATTGTCAAAGACCCTTACTCCGGATAAAGATGCTGATGCTATCGGAGGTGTGGTGAATCTGAGAACCCGAACGGCAGCTGAAGGATTTCATTTTGATGTGCTTGCCCAGGGAGGTTATAATAGCCTGGAATCCAGTATTTCCAATTATAAATTTGGAGCAAATGTGAGCAGCCGATTCTTTGATAATCGATTTGGAGTCATTGCTTCGGGTAGTTTAGAACAGGTATGGAGGTCATCAGATCGTTATACCGCAGGATACGAGGATGCTTTCGCTCCCGTGGATACTTCTGAAACGGGAGAGGTAATCTATGATCAGAACTTTTATACGTCCAATGAGAATATTCAGGAATATAAGAAGTTGCGAAACAGAAAGCACGGAGGTTTAGTGCTGGACTGGAAGAACGATTTCATGACCCTGAAGTTGAATAATACCTATAGCCAGATGGTCGATGAGAACACGATACGACTCAGTCAGTTCAGGCATAATAGTAATGACTACAGGCACATAGTGTCTGATTCCAAACCCGATGAAAGGATTCAGGCTCATTCATTTACCGGATTGTTTAGATTCTTGAACACCGAACTTAATCTGGATTTGCAATACTCCAAAACGAGCCTGGATAACGACAATGATCAATATTATTTCACAGATAAGTGGGTAATCGAACAACGCATTGAAAGGGTTGAAAGGCTTTTTGCTGATCCCTACCAGCTGATGCAAAGGTATGATGTCAGTACTGGAGACCAGTCCTATCTGGATAACAATATCAGAACCCATCCGATGCGTGAAGACATCACCAAAAGGATCAACCTGGACTGGAAGATCCCTTATGCCATTGGGGAAATGATTTCAGGAAATGTGAAGGTAGGTGGATCCTATTCAGTGAAGAATCGTAGCAGTAACGTGGATGCATACGAAAGTTACTACTGGGGAGGCATCGGGGGAGACCGTGCCGATGTGGTCTTTGGTCTGTATCCAGACTTCTATCATTATACTGACCCCGATTATAAACCCGGAAAAACCATGCCAGGCATTAACTTCATCGATCCTAACTATGACTTTGGAGAGGTGCTTCAGGGGGAAACCGGCATTGATCTGGGCTGGACCGGAGATCTGGACTTTTTAAAAGAAGTCCATGATTATTTCGGAGTGGACGAAAATGGGAATCCCAAATTTCCAGCCGACCAGACCTACATAAAAGGTGTGAATTCATCCGAAAATGATTACAGCAACAGGGAGGAATACCTGGCAGCTTATGCCATGGTGGAGATTTTGATTGGGAAAAGAATCATGCTGCTTCCTGGCGTTCGTTATGAACAAATGAACACCGCCTACACCGCAAATTTCGTAGTTTCGGATGGCAACAATCCATTAGGTATTGTACCTGGTTATCCGGATACGATCACTGTGGATGACCGTTCTAACCAGCAATTCTTCCCCAGTATAAATATGAAGGTGGACATCACAGATTGGATGGATATCAGGGGGGCCTATTACATGAGTACCTCTCGACCTAATTACAGCTTGTTGTCTCCTGGAATGGTTTCGGACTTTGACAGACTCAGTATTAGAGCCTACAATCCCTA
>JAOZLK010000153.1 GCA_029934875.1 Bacteroidales bacterium
AATTGGTTATTGGTTACTGGTTACTGAGTTACTGAGTACTAAGAACTGAGAACTGAGTACTAAGAACTAAGAACTGTGTACTGAGAACTGAGAACTGTGTCCTGTGTACTGAGAACTGTGTCCTGTGTACTGAGAACTATCCCCTTCGTACTATATTTCTCGTTTTCTTGGCAGCTTAATTATAAATTCTGTTCCCCTGGGCCCCATATCAGATTTGCTATTTGACTTAACATCGATTTGTCCCCGATGCATTTTCACAATCCCATAAGTGGTGGCCAGTCCGAGCCCGGTGCCCTTTCCAATACCCTTGGTGGTATAAAAGGGCTCAAAAATCTTTCCCAGATCACCCGCATCTATTCCGGACCCTTCGTCCTGAATGCTGATGATAAGCCAATCGTGACTATTTGAAAGGCTGGCAGTAAGGACGCCTCCGTTTGGCATGGCTTCAAGCCCGTTTTTCAAGAGGTTTGCGATCACCTGTACCATCTGTTCCAGGTCTATCTCCGCTGTGGGTTTGGAAAGATCATTTCTAAGGGTATAGCTAATATTTTGCGGGAAAATAATTGATGATGCACTGATCCTCATCATCTCCTCCAGGTATGACTCCTTGTATATAAGCTGGTTTTTGCGTGCGAAATTCAATAGCCCGCCTACAATCGATTTACAGCGTCCGGCCTGCTCAACAATTAGCTGAAGATCTTCTTTTAGTTGATGATCCTCCCCGCAATCCTCCAGCAAAAGGTTACTATACATAATAACCACCCCCAGGGGATTATTCAGTTCATGGGCTATACCTGCGGATAACTGCCCCATGTTGGCCAGTTTCTCACTTTGTTTAAGGGCTTGTTCGACCGAGTTCAGTTTGTGTTTTGAGTCGGCCAGTTTATGGATGGTCTGGTGCAACTGATCGATGGAGTAGGGAAGGCACATCTCCACCTCTGCCAGGCCCTGGACAATAGCTCTTGCATGACTCTTACAGGTATCATAGCCACAGGCTCCACAATCCAGGTGATCCTGTTGAGCAAATTTGCCCATACGCAGTAAGACCCTGGAGATATCGTCTTCTGAAGGATTTGCAATCCGCTGGTCGTCAGAATGAAAGCTCCGGCTCAAATTCAATTCAGAAACATCCGGGTCTTCATGATCCACAGCCTCACCTTCCAGCCTGTTATGCAGATAGTTGAGCACCCTTTTCCGGCGAACAAACTTTTTCCCTCCCGGAGAAGTACCGGGTCCCATGATGCAGCCTTCGCAGCAAAGTAACTCCAGCTGCATCGAACCCAGGTGTCCGTCGGCATACTCCCGGATTGCCTCCTGAAAATGAACGCGTCCCTCGGCTACAATCACACGCTGATCCACATGATTATCCTCCAGGCTCATGGCTTGCAACAAGCCTCTGCTTACCGGGAATCCGGCCCCTTTACGGGCCAGCGGCGGACTAAAAGATGCCTGTTCAGCATTTGAGGGCCTGACCCTGCCGGCAGTAAACATGTGTCTGAGTTCAGCATAGGTAATAACAGCATCCACCTCCTTCGATTCATCTTTTTTAGCAATGCAGGGTCCGATGAAAACCAGTTTCGGATCGGCCCCGATGCTTTCCCTGATGAATCGTGCTGTAGCGACCATGGGCGAAACCACCGGGCTAAGTGATCCAAGCAGTGAGGGATGATACTTCTCTACAAAGGAGACAATGGCAGGACAGTCAGAATTAATATAACTGGTTCCGGGATTTTGGTTAATCAGAGTCTCGTACTCACGGGCCACCAGGTCGGCTCCCATTCCCACTTCAAAAACCTTTTCAAATCCCAGTTTTTTCAACATGCCCACAAAGGTCCCCGGCTCGGTCTCCTCCCCGAATTCTGCCACAAAACTGGGTGCAACCAGTGCATAAACTGCCTCCTCAGACTTTATAAGGCCTTTCACCATTTCAATGGAGCGCTCATAAACTTTAGCCCCCTGTTTACAAACAATGGTGCAGTTTCCGCAGGCTATGCAACGATCGCTAAGCACCTCGGCCTGACCATCAATGATACGAATTGCTTTTACAGGGCATTCCCTCACGCAGGTATAGCAGACCCGACAGAGGTCCTTTACTGTATAAACCAGGGGCCTTTTCTCTACCTGTTTCATCTATAGGAGTACATCACGTTTTGTAAATGTAGTATATAGCAGATCCCGGCTTACTTTGCTTCCTGGCTCACCGAGCAAGTCCTCATAGATTTTTATTACATGCGGGTTTTTATGAGCTTCCTGAATGTTGGCGCCATTATCCATATCATAAACTGCCTTTGACCGGATTCTTATGAGATGGTCATCAACCGGAAGAGGTTGACCGCCCCCGTTGGTACAACCTCCCGGACATGCCATCACTTCCAGCAGATCGATGGATCGCTTTCCTGCCTTTATCTCTTCTATCAGTTTCACCGCATGGGAAAGGCCACTAACCGATGCGATTCGTAATTCTTGTTTGCCGGCCTTAATGCTCATCTCCCTGTAAGCCTTATTGACCCTGAAGCGGTGGAGTTTGGAAGGCAGAATATCCTTTCCCGACAGGTGGTGGTAAAGTGTTCGGCTGGTAGCTTCCACCTCACCCCCTGCAACTCCGGTAAGATTTCCGGCCGTGCCAGATCCGGGGACAGACATATCGGGCGCAATCTCCTCCAGGTGATCCAGGTCAAGTCCGCTCAGACGTATCAGGCGGGCCAGTTCACGGGTGGTAATCACATAGTCGATTATGGCTATTCCTGAGCTGGTCATCTCAACCCGGCGGGCTTCATTTTTGGCTGCTGTGCAGGATGAAATCAGGACCGACACAATCTCCTTGTCACCCGCCTGGATGATTTCCGGAAGCCAGTTTTTAACCAGGCTTCCTCCAATCTGCTGGGGGGATTTCAGGGGTGAAAGGGCCGGGATCAATTCCGGGAAATACTGCTCCACGTACTGAACCCAGGCCGGGCACGAACTGGTGATCAGTGGAAGTGAACTACCCTCCTTTTTCCGCTCCTGGAAAACAGCAACCTGCTCCATAATCATCACATCGGCTCCCAGAGAGCTTTCAATCACATGATCGAATCCATACCTGAGCAGGACCGTTCGAATTATTCCGCTCATATCCGTTCCGGGCTTTTTTCCCAGCATTTCAGCCACGGAAACAGCAACAGCCGTAGTGTACTGAGCCACAACCACTTTGCCCGGAGCATGAAGATGCGAGTCCAGTTCAGGAAATTGTACATGTTCAATCAAAGCTCCCGTGGGACAGGCAAGCAGGCATTGCCCGCAGGCTATACAATTTGAAAAGTTCAAGGGTTTCCCCAGGGTTGTGGAAATGCGTAGCTCATTCCCGCGATAAGCAAAATCAAGTGCCGAGGTGGCCATCCGCTCCTCGCAGATTCGAACACATCTTCCGCAGAGTATGCATTTAGAAGGATCCCTGACAATGGCCGGACTTGAACGGTCAATTTTGTATGGGCTTTTATTTCCCGGCATGCGTCGCTCCCGGATATTCAGATTCTCGGCGAGGGATTGAAGTTCACAGGAACCGTTCCGTTCGCAATAGAGACAATCGTCTGGATGATTGGAGAGCAGAAGTTCCACATTGATCTTCCTTGCTTTAAGAACCCTTGGGGAGTGGGTTGTAATTTTAAGGGCCTCTTCCACCGGGAAAGAACAGGACGGGACCAGGTTCTCCCTGCCCTCCACCTCAACCACACACATTCGGCAGGCCCCTGTGGGGGACAAGCCTTTCATACTGCAGATGGTAGGTACATGCAGGCCGTTGCGATTCAAAGCTGAGAGGATGGTTTCCCCCTTCTCCGCTTCAATCAGGCTGCCGTTAACTTCTAGCTGAATCCCCATGCCTTTTCTTATTTGTAATAGACTGCAGTGAATTTACATACCTCGTAACAGATCCCGCAGCCAATACATTTCTCCTGAACAATAAAATAGGGGTGTGTGGGAGTCCCGATGATGGCTTCGGCCGGACAGCGTTTGGCACAGATGGAACACCCGGTACACATGTCCACATCGATATACCAGGTTCTTAGTTCACTGCATGTATTGGAAGTGCACTTGCGATCAAAAATATGCTCCTCGTACTCCTTCCTGAAATACTTTAGTGTGCTGACGACAGGACTCGGTGCATTCTGACCCAGTCCGCAAAGCGAGGTATCCTTCATCACTGCCGCAAGGTGTTCCAGCTGCATCACTCCCTTGAAGCGCTCCAGGGTAGTCTGGCCCTCGTCGTCGGCAGGTTTACGGGTAATCCCCCCCAGGATCTCGGCCATTCGGCGTGTACCCTCCCTGCAGGGAATGCATTTCCCACAACTCTGTCTATCAACATATTCCATAAAATACCTGACAGTATTCACAACACAGGTCTTGTCATCCATAACAAGGACCCCGCCCGATCCCATGACCAGGCCAACTTCCTTGAGGTTTTCATAAGCGACAGGAATATCCATCATGTGAGGCGGAATCATGCAACCGGTGGGACCCCCGACATGGATGGCCTTTAAAGTCCGCCCCTTATTTACTCCACCGATGATCTCATTCACGATAGTACCAAAGGAGGTACCCATGGGCACCTCAACCAGGCCGGATATGCGTGCACGCCCCGAAATACTGAAAATCTTGGTCCCTGTACATCCTGGCAGGCCTATTCCCCGGAACCAATCTGCACCTTTTTTCAGAATAAGGGGAAGGTTTGCAAGGGTCTCAACATTATTGACAACGGTGGGCTGGCCCAGGTATCCCGACTGAGTAGGATAAGGTGGTTTGGAAGCAGGCATGCCCCGCCGGCCCTCCAGGCTGGCAATCAGTGCCGTCTCCTCTCCACAAACAAAAGCACCAGGTCCTTTACGCAAAGAAATCTGCAGGTTGTATCCACTGTCCAGAATATTATCCCCCAGTAAGCCCATAGAGCGAAGCTCAGTGATGGCACGGGTAATGCGCTCAATGGCATCCTTGTATTCACTCCGAATATAAATATAAGCCCTGTTGGAACCAATGGCATATGCTGCAATGGAGATTCCTTCCAGGAGCTGGTAGGGATTGCCCTCCATCAGGGTCCGGTCCATGAACGCACCGGGATCACTTTCCTCAGCGTTGCATATCACGTACTTCTGATCGGAGGCAGTCTCAAATGCAGATTTCCATTTCTCGCCAGTGGGAAAGCCCCCACCCGAGCGTCCTCTCAATCCACTACGGATAACAAGGTCGCATACCTCACTAAAGGTCTGACTTCTGATGGTCTGAAGGAAAGCCCTGTACCCTCCCCGTGCCACATATTCGGGAAAAGAGAAAGGATCGATAATGCCACAATCCTCCAAAAGCACCCTGCTCTGAAGTGAAAAGAAGGGAATCTCATCCAGGAAGGGCACATCGGGCCATGCCTCCTGCCCTTCCCTGCGAAGCTGGCCGATCAGCATCTGTTCAGGGATCACATGGTGAATGACATCATCCAGAAGGGAGTGAACATTTTCTGCCTTGACTTTGCTAAAAAAAAGCCTGGTTTTACCGGGCATCTGGACAGAAACCACCGGCTCTTCGGAGCTGAGTCCGATACTGCCCGATTCACATAGTTCAATGTCAAGGGAACGCTCAGCCACGTAACTTTCAATGGCTGCCCAGGTCTCCCTGGCTCCGGCAACCACACCTGAAATGGAACTGTTCACCATTACAAGGGGCCTGGTCACTCTTTCCCTGTTGAGCAGGGCAAGGTATTTAAGCTCCTCATCGGAAGGTTCGGGAATAAAGCCCTGGGCCAGTTTAAGTAAGAATTCTTTATCCGGATGCATCTTTCCGATATTTCTTAATAATGGCCCTTAGCTCTTTTATCTCTACGCCTGCATAATATTTATCATTTACGGCCATTACCGGTGATTGCCCACAGGCCCCGATACAGGACTGGACTTCAAGGCTGAATAAGCGATCGCGGGTGCATTCACCATCTGTGATCTCGAGCATCTTTGTGATTTCACTCAACAACTCGCCGGACCCTCCCATGTGACAGGAGGAACCATTGCAAATGGTAATGTGGTATTGCCCCCTGGAAGCGAACGAAAACTGGTTGTAAAATGTAGCCAGGCCAAACACCTTGCTGGTTGGAAGGGAAAGATGATCACCTATGCGCCCGATAGCTGTTTCTGATATATAGCCGAATTCATCCTGAATGGCTTGAAGGAGTGGAATTAAAGCATTCCTTTTTATCTGGGGGAAACGTTCCAGAATTTCATTTATTCGCGCTGTTTCTGTCATATCTTCACAGATCGATCAAAGATATTCATTATGTTTGTTATTTGTAAAACAGTAATCTATTTGAATGCAATATAAATTAGAAACACCCGCTGTGATTTTATTAACTTTGAAAACATCAAATGACACTGGCAAAAAAAGAAATTAAGATCTGCATGGGCAGCTCATGCTTCAGCAGGGGGAACAGGCTTACTCTGCAGGTGATTCAGACCTACCTGAAGGAGCACCATTTGGAGGACGAGGTAATTTTAAAAGGAAACCACTGTTTTGAAGATTGTAATGACGGACCCCTGCTGCTTATTGGATCTAAAGTTTATAAGCAGGTGACTGGCGATAGTATCCTGGAAATTCTGGAGGCTGAACTGGGAGGCTTAAAAGGAGAATAAAATGGAAGCTCTGTTAAAGATTAATAACGACATCTGTATAGCCTGTTATGCCTGTGTGAGGGCTTGCCCGGTAAAGGCCATAAGGGTCACTCCGGAAAAGGTGAAACCCGAGATTATTCCCGAGCGGTGCATCGGTTGTGGAAGCTGTGCCGCAGCTTGCGGGCCAGGGGCCGTCGAAATCCGTGATTCCAAAGAAGACTTACACAAGCTGCTGGATGAGGGGGAAAAGGTAGTTGCCCTTGTAGACCCTTCCATCGCTGGAGAATTCCCCGACATATCGGATTACAGAAAATTTATTCAGATGCTGCGACAACTTGGATTCAGCCGGGTTCATGAGGTGGCGTTTGGAGTAGATCTGGTGGCCCGGGCTTACAAAGAGCTGTTCAGAAAGAGTCGGGGAAAGTATTACATTATGTCCAATGATCCGGTTACGGTTTCATTTATTGAGAAATATAAAAGCGGCCTGGTTCCCAACCTGGCCCCAATCCTGCCCCCCGTGGCAGCCACAGCAATGGTGATTCGCCAGATTGAAAAAGAGCTTACGCACCTGGTTTACATTACCCCCCTGATTGCCAGCAAGGATGAGATTCTCAATTTCAAAGGTGAAAGCAGGGTCGATCATGCAATCACATTTGTCGAACTCAGGGAGATGTTCGTCGAGGCAGACATACACGAAACCGACCTGGAATACAGCGATTTTGATGCACCCCTGGGTTACAAGGGCTCATTCTTCCCTGTGGTAAACGGCATTATCCAGGCTGCCGGTATTGATGAAGAATTACATAAAACTCCGGTGGTAAGCATTGAGGGAGAAAGCATTCTGAAGGCTATTGAAGAGTTCGAAGAAGACATTGGGTCCATTAAGAGCCATTTCAACCTTTTTTTCAAAGAGTTTCTCATGGGTCGGGGTACCAGCATGGGCGGCAAACAGATTTTGAGACGCAGTCAGCTCATCAAGTATGTGAACCGCAGGCTGAAAACCCTGAATCTGGAAGAATGGGAAAAGGATATGGTCAGATTTGGAGATCTTGACATCAGTAGACAGTTCAAAGCCAATAGCCAGCAACTCCCCGTCCCGGACGAAATCCTTGTAAAAACGATTCTTGATGAAATAGACCAGGAGGGAACCCTGGACGTGGGTTGCGGTGCATGCGGATATGCAAACTGCACAGATTTTGCAATCGCCATTGCCCAGGGGCTTGCTATCCCCGACATGTGTAACACCTTTGCATCACAAAACAGGCAGGACCACATCCAGTCGCTGAAGATCAGCAATGAAAAGCTTGCCTTTGCCCAGGAAGCGCTGAAGGAGTCAGAGAGGGAAGCACAAAAGGAGAAAGATGCAGCCAGGGAGGCCACTGAGATTGTCCGCCGCATGTTGCATAAACTTCCTTCCATGGTGGTGATCTGCGATGAGAATCTGAAAATTATCCAAACCAACAACAGCTTTATCGAATTGCTGGGCGAAGATGCCAGGGAAATCAATGAAGTCATACCTGGCCTTGCCGGAGCCGACCTCAAGACCCTCCTCCCCTACGCATTCTATAATCTTTTTAACTACGTGCTCACCAACCATGAGTCGATCACCAACAGGGATCTTACACATGAAGGTAAACTACTAAACGTTAGCATCTTCCTTATTGAAAAAGGTAAAATCGTAGGAGCTGTGATCCGTGATATGTCGGCCCCTGAAGTTCAAAAGGAAGAAGTAGTCAAACGACTCACAGATGTAATAGACAACAACCTCAGCCTGGTTCAGCAAATCGGCTTTGTACTTGGTGAGGGTGCAGCACAGACAGAGCGGATGCTCAATTCAATCATAGAATCCTACAAGCAGGGCAAGAGTTAAGTAAAACTATGAACGGAAGGTTTTATATTGAGGTCTCATGTGATCAGCGCAATTTCGGGAATGAGCGAATTTGCGGGGATGTGTTTATCAGCCGAAAAGTTAAGGAGGAGAACAGAACCATTGCAGTTCTGTCGGATGGGATGGGGCATGGCGTTAAAGCCAACGTCCTTGCCACCTTAACAGCCACCATGGC
>JAOZLK010000722.1 GCA_029934875.1 Bacteroidales bacterium
TGCACTTCGTATTGCATCCATGTTAAATACTGAAAAGAAGCCCATCAGGTGATTAACATTGTATAGTGGAACTTCATCAAGGAGAATCAGATTGTGATCAGGTGATCCACCTCTCACATGCAAACCAGCCGCACCCTCAATCCCCGACTGAACTCCTGGTAACAGCATAATGGTTTTATAGAGGTCTGGTTCACCTAAAAAGCTGGGCATTTGCTTGACCATGGACAAAGGGATATTGATCTCACTGGATCCTGATGCTTTTTGAATCGGCTGGCTGCCAAATATCAATACTTCATCAAAGGTATTATGAGAGGAAAGGTTATAATTGACTGGCTCAAATTCAGTTCGATCTAGCTCAAATGTTTTTGTTTCATAACCTACATAAGAGATTCTTAACTGTGTTGATAAGGAATCTAGGGTCAGGGAGAAATAACCATAACCATTGGAGCTGCAACCACGCATTGAAATTGAGTCAAATACGTAGGCTCCGACAAGTGGGTCCCCTGAAGCTGAATCATTCACAAACCCTGAAAAACTAAGGTTTTGGCCATGAATTGATATAAAGAAGGGAAGCATTAGCAAAATCCATGTAATGCGTATCCTTAACGCTTTCTTATTTTGATATTGTGGGAACATCAAAATAGTTGTTGTATGTATTATTTACCTAGCCCTATATACAACCCAAATTGAGTAAATGTAGCTTTTCCATAACCAATCTCCGCAAACGCACCAAAACTCTTGAAGATTCTGATTTTACAACCAGCATAAATCCCATAGTCAAATTCAAATTTATCCGCATCTTGTGGATCTCCCATCTCTTCATCAGTTAGAATAAATGAGATTCCTCCTAATTTGCCTTTCAGATAGAGATCTAGTCTGGGATGAGGATTCTCACTATACAAGGGGGTGAAATAGAAATACCCATCTAATGAATAAAATATTGCATGCCCTCCAATGGAGGTAGTATTATTAAAATAGTCGTATAGTTTAAGGCCACCATACCCAGCTTCAACGCCAGCAGCTACATAAGGAGTAATTCTATAATTGGCGTTAAAATTATACACTCCGTATACATTATTATAATCCATAAAATCCCATAAATCTGAAATCCCAATGTTAATACTTATTGGGTTCGGTTGAACTTGATTCTGGGAGAAAGATGCTAAGCTTATTGTTTGGAATAGAGCTGTTAGCATTAAGACTTTTATGACTTGTTTCTTGGCTATTTTCATAATTGATGTTCGAATATCAAATAATAATGAGTGTTCTGTAGAACTATTCCGGATTTACAATATGGTATTGAAAAAAACACTAAACTAAAAGATATGGAGCCTATAGGTAATGTACTAAAAACAATTGGAAAATGTGAAACTAGAACAGCAAAAGAAAAATCATTGAGATTCAATGAAAGATAATAGTTCTGTGACGAAAAACATAAGTTAGAATGCTATTGAACCCATATACCTATATTCAATAAGTATACAGGATCTATAGCTAACTACTTATATTACGGATGAATCAATATCAAGATAGCCCTCTTTATCAGTGCACCTTACATCAAATCCTCCCCAACTATATCCACCCGCCGTGCCAAGTTCATATAAAAATTTTTGATAGTAATCATTTGATCCTGAAGCTCGATATTCAATGGTATATGAATTTGTTCCATCATAAGGTATAGATATCGACTTTTTTGAAGCATACCAATCATGTTCATATGTGACTCCAACTAATATCAAAGGTTCGTTTCCAAATACCCATTGTCCAGAGCCGTAAATATCTAAGTAGTAGAAATCAAATCCATAGGTTAGATTGGTGTTGATTTGATTCTTTTTAATATCCTTAATGTTTTCGAAAGTATACCCCATTGGGCCACCGCCAAATCCATCCTTATCTATAATCCATGAAACATTAAATTCTGATTTTCCAGAACCTTCATATCTATGTTCAAGTCTTTCTCCTGTTATATTCAGATCATATTGTGTTGCAGGACTGCTTTTCTCAATGACTGGAACAGATACCATTTTCGTATCATTTATAGTTACAGAGTCCACACCATTTACAATAATAAAAAGAGGATTCTTTGTTTCATTCGCAAATTCTTCCGAAATTATAACGGGTAACAATTCCGAGTCTGTAGTTACTACCCATCCTAGGATTTTATCATTATAATCACCCTCTGTCTGTGGTAAAATTTCTGTGCCAATGCACACGATTACATCTAAACTAGAATCGCATTCTTCCATATTGTAAAACCTTACTCCAGCCTCATATTCAAGCCCTTCGAGATCTATAAGTATATTGTCGGAAGTGCTTTTTCTTCCTGAAAAAGACATAGCCTTACTGTATTCAATGGTTTTACGAATTCCAAATTCATCAGTGATAGATTCAAGATTTAATGTGTTTTTTGAAAACTGATTGGCAAAATCTTTGGAATAATCAATAATACTTTGATTATAGAATCTCAATTCTTGATTATCAGTATTTAATAGAAGATCATTGACCGTCGATTCAGATTTTATAACATCATAACTATTTACTGACATAAAATAATTTTGAGTGACCAGACGTTCGCAAGAAAAGCTTATAAGTATAGCAAATAAGAAAATATA
>JAOZLK010000723.1 GCA_029934875.1 Bacteroidales bacterium
CCCTGACACTGGATTCCAGACTTCTCCAGATTCCCCTGTTAAACGATGGAGCCTGTGGGCTCATGTTGGACATCAGGAAAGATTCGCTCATGGCAATAGAGTTCCACTTCATATCTCCTGCCGGAGCCAGGTGGCCCCTGTCGTAACCTGAGCCCCGGTAATCCGCCAGATTTGCTGATCCGGTGGCAATGGATGTATCGGCTCTAAAATTATTCGTTCTTTCGATAGTTCCGGATTCGACCTCTTCGCGGGTCAATACATAGGCAACCCACGAGGCCTGCTCATATTTTTCGTTGTAACCCAGATCGAAACCGGTGTAGGATCGAATACAGTCGGTCGTAAAAGCCAGGGGATAACCAGCTGCCAGATTTTCCCATTTAAGGCGGATATTGAGTGGTGGACTATTCAATAAAGCAGATTCCATATTGCTACCCTTTGATTTCCACGGCTCTTTGGTGACCAGGTAGGCTGCCAGGAGTAATAACAGAAATGAAATAAGCCCGAATTTTTGTTTCTTCGTGAGATGCATGGGCTAAAAATACTCTATTTTTATAAATTCATCCACAGGCTAAGGATGCTGTAGAATGAGAAACACTTGGTTCGTCGGGGATATTCATGGGGAGATTCGCCTTCTAAACAGATTGCTGGAAAATATACTAAAGTTCAGACCTGAACGGATTGTCTTTGTGGGAGACTATATAGACAGGGGACCTCATGCAAAAGAAGTGGTTGACCGCATTATGGGAATGGAAGTGCCTGTAACCTGTCTCCTGGGTAATCACGAGATGTTGATGCTGAATGCCATTGAAGACCTGGGATATGGGATGAATCCCATTGAGTTATGGTACTATAATGGTGGGGAGGCCACCCTTCAATCCTTTGGCTCTTCCAGTTTTTTTAGTTTTCAGACCGATCTGGATCCCCACTACCTTGATTTTTTCCGATCCTTAAAAATGAGTAAGGTGATTGGTTTGGATCCCAAACTAAAGATTTTTGCCACTCATGCCGGGATCTCTCCATCCATAAAAATTCAAGACCAGATAGAAATGAATGATTATCGAAGTCTGATTCAATATCTGTTTACGAATCGCATGGATCCTATCGACTCTTTTCTTTGGGTCCGGGATGCCTTTTTTAACAGCTCGCCAGAACTATGGAAGGACTACCTTGTGGTACATGGACATACACCCATTATGAAACTAAAGCGTTTTATTGACTCCAATGGCCATGCAGATTTTCATTTTGTGGAGAATGATCTATGTATTAGGAAAGATAGAGCTTCGGGCAGGATTGTTTCAATCGATATCGATTCAGGATCCGCAATAAGTGGCAGGCTTTCGGGCCTTGGTTTTTTTGTAGAAAATGATGATAAGCTTGATTCCCGGATAAGAATGCGCAGCCTAACGGTATCAAATGAAGAGATATTCCCCAGGGACCTGGGATTAATTAATTATGGAGACTAAATATAGAGATGATCCCTGATGGAATAAAGGTAATTGGTTTTGATGCGGATGATACGCTGTGGGTAAACGAATCCTGTTACAGGGAGGCAGAAGATCAATTTGTTGAGTTGATTTCAGCCTATGGAGTTGAGCAGGATATCTCAGGAGCTCTGTTCAAAACAGAGATGGCCAACCTGGGGCTGTATGGATATGGCATAAAGGCCCATAGAGTTGCTGGACGATGTAAAATTGGTGCTTGAAAAACTTGCTCCAAAATACAGACTCATTGTGGCCACCAAAGGAGATTTGCTGGATCAGGAAGGAAAAATGAAAAGGTCAGGGATTGCCTCCTGTTTTCATCACATTGAAGTCATGAGCGACAAGAAGGAGGAACAATATGTTCAACTGCTTCATCATCTGGATATCGAATCCAAAGAATTTCTTATGATTGGTAATTCAATGAAATCGGATATCCTCCCTCCCTTAAACCTGGGTGCATGGGCCATCCATGTACCATTTCATACTACATGGGCTTTTGAGGAGGTGGAAGGCGATCCGGATGTAGATCGGTTTTACAGGGTGGGTCCTCTGCATGAGGTGCTGCAATTGATTATCCATTAAACGAACGAACACGTTCAATGCGCATAGCAAATGGCACATTGTGGTGGGAAAACTCATATTCCACTGCATGACTCCCCTCTGTTCTGTGGATGGCCTCCAGCTCAATTTTATCAAGAACCGCCTCCAGATCAGCACTATATCGTTTTTCAACAACCATACGCATGGTGCCGTAATATAACTCGGTGATCATAAATACCCTTCGGATACTCCCATCATATTCCCTCCAGCGTGTGGCTTTCATCAATTCCAGTAATCCATCGATTTTGACACGGGTAAGGTCGGTCATTTCACGCATCTGGAGGTTGCTAAAGGTGAACTTACGGATGAGATCTGAGGTAAATCCACCACTGATTTCCCCAATTGTGGGATGCTGTAACTCGCTGACAGATTCAATATTGATATCCACAGTTCGGGTAGCCAGCTGTGCATCAATCAGTGACGAATTCTGATATTCAGTCTCAAAGTGATCCCAATCAATCTGTGTGATCAGACCCGCATCCAGAAAAGCGTTATAGATGGTATTGGGCATGCCTTTTTTGGAGAAAT
>JAOZLK010000724.1 GCA_029934875.1 Bacteroidales bacterium
CCTTCTGATTTCTCTGAAGCTCTCATATAGCCCCCACAGATTGATGGTTAGTCTATTTCCCGAAAATGATCACTCAGTAAGAGTATATACGTAGATTCGACGGATAAATAGTATCCTTTGGTATACCCTGATCGAGAAATAGGTGTGCATGAATTACGGGGATGTCTGGCAAGCAGGAAAAGCTGTGGGTACCACTAATTGTTAGAGAAAGGAAACAACATCATAGAATATTCATCTGCCTATTTCTTCAAGTAGCTGCTTTCTTTGTAGCGCCTGATAGAGTGTATCAGTCTTTCCGACCGTCCCAAGTTTCTGGGCGCAGTTTTTAAGATGTTTTTTTACGGTCACCTCCTCTATGTCCATAGCTATGGCAATTTGTCTGTTGGTATAACCCAATGGTAGAAAAGAAAGAGTTTCGACCTCCCTATAAGTAAATCCATTCCTCTGAAGCAGGGAAAAATCTACCGTCTGGCTGTGTGGATATATCATAACCAGAAGAACAAGATGATTAATCCCAGTTACCACCGTATGGGCTTTGAGATACAGATCAAGCCCTGGTAAGTGCAAATTCAATGTCCAGGGGCCTTGACCCGATTCTAAAAAGCCCTTTGGGGCTATTTTTTTTGTCAACCACTTGTCAATAACCAAAGGGATGGTCTTGTTCTTTGAGTCAGGAAAGTAGCGTGCAAGAAATTTTCTTGTTTTTGTCGGTATGTCGACTGGGGCGAGAACATTGTCGAAGGTCATTGTCAGTGCTCGGAGGGAGCGTGACAATTGTTCGTGAGATACCCGCTTCAACTCGAAGTCATAATACAGCATCATCGTATGGGAAACAGAAACCAATACGGGGCTTAAGTACGACAGAACCTGCTGTTCGTTATGTGTGAAATAGTTGCATTTATCAGTCCTGTAAAGGCCAATGCAGGAATCTAAAGCCTTGGTTTTGGCAGTATGAATCGTTAAAAATTGCGAAGCGTCCGTATACTTCTTTACAGTTTCAAGCAGGTACACCTCGTTTTCCTTGTCAGGGCGTTGGCCAAGTTCAAAAAGATATGTTTCACCAATTTTCTTTTTAAATGTCTCAATTAATATTGTATCGATATCATAAACTTCCCAGTCAGTCGGTATTGGTTGACTTGTAACGATCTTTACTCTTTTATCGTCGCCAAGTAGAGCCAATTGAAGCCAATCGATATGGAAAATATCTTTTATGGAAGATTCAAGAACGACGGCGAACTCGTGATAATCGCTGATTTCGGGAATCATGGAATGAAGTTTGACTATTGCATCAGCTACCTGACTCTTCATTTCTGAGTTCATATCTGCCCTTTTGGCTATGACAAATTTCGACTAGGTGATGATTATAATAGCTGTTTCAAAGGTATCCTTAATTGAATATTTTCACCTCACCAGTCGTTCTCCTTCTTAACTACAAAGTCAGAAGAAACTAATAATATGCTTCGGGTTGATTATAGCCTGATTTTGAGTTCACCCTCCCTATCGATTATCGTTAATATTTGACAGAAAAGTTTAACATTAATCATAAAATTTCTTTCTATTTCGAACTTTCCCAGTATCCTTCCAGAATCTTGTAATGCTCTTTTAAGAGTAGGACTGTATCACTGTTTTCATCTTTTATTGCTGCAACTATTGGTGGGTGAAGCGCATAAATTTCATCAATAGATAATATGGTATCTACAAGTACAGACATTATTTGAGACTGCATCTTCAGTGATTCCCACATGGCGAGCATCGTTTTATTGTTGCAAGAGGCGACAATTGTACGATGAAACTGATTATCTGCCTTAGCAAACTTGCGATTATCTCTTTCTTTCGTTGCATGCTCCATCTTGGCCAGACATTTCTCCAGCTCTACTACAAGTCTATCTTGTCCTTTACTGATAAGAGGTAGTGCATAAATTTCTAATGCTTCCCTGACTTGGTACGCTTCCTTGATTTGGCTTTTGTCAAATGTTTTAACCATGGCTCCAACATGTGGGACATGGTCTACGTAGCCAAGTGTTTCAATACAGCGAATAGCTTCTCGAACGGGGGCCTGGCTTGTACCAAACTCCTTGGCCACCGTGAGTTCTTTTATTCTATCGCCTGGAGCAAGATCCCCTTCAATAATCCTATCAATGAGAATATTTTCGATCTGCTCCTTTAGACTTTGTCTTACAACAGCTTGTTTTGCCATTCAATCACTCATTTTTTATCGATAATATATTAAACATAGCGATATGTGTCAAGATTTTAACTTGATCATGGCCTAAAAGCTTACCGGCAAAGGAGCACTCTGGGCCCCGTAAGGTTAGCGAATAAGTAGGAGAAACCCAAATAAGTTATGTTGCATGAAAAAAGAGAACCTCTTTTAGAAACAGCATAACAGTTTGAATTCAAGAGGTAATTGAAGTTACTGGAGGGTCGTCTTGAAAATCTTATTATTTCGAGGAGATAGCTTAACTCGCAACATAACAGGAATTATGTTAAAGCATGCGATCCTATCATTAATTAATATTAACGACGGATATTTTTAAAATTATCGACCTGCAAACCACTCTTGCTCAGTTCTATTTTAATTGTGAAGTCATACCATTTTTACCT
>JAOZLK010000725.1 GCA_029934875.1 Bacteroidales bacterium
GGCACGAGACTCCGAAAGGCAAGTAGGTAAGCGCAGACTCCGAGATGTATAACTTCAGAACTCTTGATCTATGCCCCAGACCCTAAGCTGTTTGTTTTGCTGTAATATGTTGAAATAAGGAGAAATACAGCAACAATACGAAAGAAAATTAAATATTGCGGCAGGAAACAAAAAGTGGCACCTTTCACCTTGTCAAACCCTAAGCAACAGGAGGAGAAAGGTGCCGTGAAACAACAAATAATATTACCATGTATTCCACGAGGTGCCACTGAAATCAACAACATGGTTGGAGTATTTCGTGATGACAACACCTGGACATATTTTCTGGGCGGATATCCCATTCATTCCCATAAAGCAGATGATCGGAAAATGTTCCGATTGGTCACTTCGCAATTGATAGAATCAGGAGGGTGTCGGCAAGTCGATATAATAAAGACCTTTGGTGTATCAAAAAGCAGTGTCATCCGTTACCAGAACCTCCTCAGGAAAGGAGGCTCATCGGCATTTTTCAGACCTCGTAAAGTCAGATCCGGCGGACGAATACTGACTGAAGACGTTCTTGTCAATGCTCAGACTTTACTGGATGAAGATTATACAAGATCTGAAATTTCCCAGGAATTAGACATCAAGTATGACACTCTCCGTAAAGCCATTAACGATGGCCGCCTGAAAGAGAGCAAACAAAACAGTACAGCCACAACGAAATCATCCAGAAATGTAAAAGATGCAAATGCAGCTGGAGGTATGGGGACAGCCTGCACCAGAATAGAAGATCGAGTTGACGCCATCTTTGGCTTTGGCGATGGAGCAGTTACTCGTTTTGAAGCTTGTCTGGATGTGCCCAAAGGCGGTGTGTTATGTGCCTTGCCGGCCCTGCTGGAGAATGGTCTTCTCCATGGAGCCGAACGAATGCTTGGAAAGGTCGACGGTTACTACCGCACTCTGCATATCCTCTTGCTACTGGCTTTTATGTCATTATGTCGAATTAAAACCGCAGAGAAATTACGTGGACATGCTCCGGGAGAATTTGGGAATTTATTGGGGCTTGACCGGATTCCAGAAGTCCGCTGTCTGAGAATGAAACTGGATCAGTTAAGCAGAGATGATTTGGCTAAACAATGGGCCACATACCTGAGCAAATATTGGATGGAATCTAATCCAACATCTGCAGGCACTCTTTATGTTGATGGCCATGTACGTGTTTATCACGGAGGTAAAACTAAATTACCAAAAAAATATGTCTCCCGTGAACGTCTCTGCCTTCGAGGCATGTGTGATTACTGGGTCAACGACGCTACCGGCAATCCTTTCTTTGTGGTCGAAAAAACCATTGATCCCGGCATGCTTCAAACTTTACGCAGTGATATCGTTCCACAACTTTTGCAGGATGTTCCGAATCAACCAAGCGGGGAAAACCTCAAGGACAACCCTGTTCTTAGCAGATTCATCCTTGTCTTCGACCGTGAAGGATACAGTCCGGCATTCTTCAAACAGATGTGGGAAAAACACAGGATCAGTTGCATTACGTATCATAAGTATCCCGATGATGCCTGGCCCGAGGAATGGTTTGTTGAACAAGAGGTAATTATGCCGAGAGGTGAGACTGTTACTTTACATCTTGCTGAAATGGGAAGTTTGATCGGTACAGGAAAGAATGCTATCTGGGTTCGAGAGGTCAGAAAGTTAACATCTTCCTGCCACCAAACCAGTCTCATCAGCACGGCTTATGGTTTGCCACATAAGGAACTTGCAGCTCGCATGTTCAGCAGATGGTGTCAGGAAAACTTTTTTGGATATATGATGCATCATTTTGCAATTGACCTGCTCACAGAATATGGCACTGAAGATTTGCCTGCCCATCAGGAAGTGATTAATCCCACCTGGCGGGAACTTACAAAGCTCAAGAATTCAATACAGAACAAGCTCAAATATCGGCAGGCTCGTTTTGGAGAAATGACTATCCATCCGAAAGTTGAAGAAGATACAAAGAGATACCGGAAATGGGTGCAAAAAAAGGCTGATCTACTGGAAGAAATCCAGCATTTTGAAAATGAATTAAACGGAATCAAGATTGAGCTAAAAGAAATACCTCACCGCATCCCCTGGGAAAACCTCAAAGAAGATGACAAATTCCAACAATTAGCGCCAGGACGAAAACATTTGCTGGATACGGTGAAGATGATTGGCTACAGGGCTGAAACTGCAATGGCCGGTATGCTATTGGGGCCGACTGTGGGTACCCCTGCTGCCAGACAATTGCTTCAGGACTTATTTGTCAGCGAGGCTGATATTATCCCTGATATTGAGAAAAAACAATTACGAGTAAAAGTCCATGCTGGTTCCAGGCCGACAGTGAATAAATCGCTTCGAGAACTTTTTGAAAAACTAAACGAATCGGAAATAATTTACCCGGGAACTGACCTGCAATTGGTTTACGAAATTCCGGTAATTTCAGCGTGAAATTTCAGTTTTGGTGTCACTTGAACTTCCCGTAGATCAAGAGTTCTGAATGTTGGGATTTATTGTCTCACAAACATTTTTAATGGTCTGCCTCAACCAGACATGGGCGGGCTCCTCTTGATGACGGGTATGCCAGTATTGAT
>JAOZLK010000726.1 GCA_029934875.1 Bacteroidales bacterium
GCGGACATGCTACCCTTGCCACTGCACACGTGCTTTTCGAGCACCTGGGCTACAAAGGTAAGGTGATTGAATTCTCATCTCCCCACAGTGGAATACTCAGGGTAGAGAAAACAGATGAGGGACTGGTTCTTGATTTTCCGGCCGACGTACTTGAGGAGATCAGGATTCCCTATGATGTGGTAAAAACCCTCCATGCATCACCGGTAAAAGCCTTCAGGGGAAAAACCGATTTTATGTTTGTTTTTGCTGGCCGGTCGGAGGTTGAGAATATGAAACCCAACTTTAAGCTTCTTGCAGAAATGGGAGGGAGGGGTGTAATTGTGACTGCACCAGGTGTGGCTGTGGATTTTGTATCCCGCTTTTTTGCCCCGCAGACCGGGATCAATGAGGACCCGGTTACCGGATCGGCTCATACCACACTCACCCCTTACTGGTCGGCTACCCTGGGAAGAAAGAAATTGAAGGCCCTCCAGGTTTCTGAAAGGGGAGGAGAGCTGATCTGTGAAGACCTGGGAGATCGGGTGAAGATAGCCGGGAACGCGGTAACCTACATGGAAGGAGAGCTTTTCATTTAAATATTGACCCCAATGAGATTTTCTGAAAGCCGTATTGAGAAGCTAAGGTGCAGTGATGGAAAGAAACGCAGCATCCATATCTGGGAACCTGAAGCGCCAAACAAGGTGTTCCTGATGGTACACGGCCTGATGGATCATTGTGGTAATTATATATTGCCTGCTCTTTATTTCAAGGGCCATGGTATTGCTACAGTGATATATGCCCAGAATGGTCACGACCATAAGGGACCGGATCATCCTGGAAAAGTATCCTTTCAGAGTTTTGAGGCCTTAACTGAAGATGTGGGATTGATGATTGCCTGGATTAAGGAGCAGTATCCCGGACTGCCCGTATTTATTCTGGCTCATTCCATGGGGGGGCTGGTTGCCACTCATTATGAGATAGAAAGCCAGACTCCTGATTCGATAGTCAAAGGATATATTCTTTCGTCACCCTATTATGTAAACGCGGTAAAGGTGCCAAAGATCATGATATCGCTTGTAGGGGTATTAGCACGCCTTTTGCCCGGGATGATCGTTCCAACCGAGGACTTCAAAAAGGTGGTCACACATGATGAGGAAGTTTATAAACGTCAGAGAAAAGATGAAAAACAGGGGGTTGTGGTTTCTTCGGTTACCACCAGGAGTGCCAATGAGTTGCTTAAGGCCCAGGCCTGGATCCCAGAAAATATTGCGCGTTGGAAAGATCCGGTATTGTTTATATTGGCAGGTGATGACAGAATCTCTGATAGGGAAGCAAATACGAAGATGATTGGTCTGATTGATCCCGGCCTTGTGACTGAACTGTACTATCCGGAAAACTACCACGAAAATTTCAATGAGCTAAACCGGGATGAAATCTTTGCCAGGATTGTTGAATGGGTTGAGGCTTTATAATCATCCACGCTTTGTTGAACTGAACCCGGTTCAGATTCCCCATATGTTTTCTGAAAAAGAGGATGTTGAGATCGCTGCTTTCCTCACCGCTACAATCTCATGGGGAAACCGCACTTCAATAATTTCTAATGCACATAAGATGATGAATCTGATGGAAAATTCTCCGTACGACTTCATCATGAATTACAACGAAGAGCATTTTGAAAGGTTTGAGACTTTTGTGCATCGTACCTTTAATGGGACCGATTTCTGTTTTTTTCTCAAAGCCCTTCGCTTCATTTACACAGAGAAGGGAGGGCTGGAGGGCATATTCAATACTTATCAGACTCCTGATTCTTTGCAGGTAGCTATACATCAGCTGAAAAAGGAGTTTTTTTCCATTCCGCATCCCGCACGAACCCGGAAGCATTTGCCCGATCCTCTTGGAGGTTCTGCGGCAAAGAGGGTAAATATGTTCCTCAGGTGGATGGTGCGAAAGGATCAATGCGGCGTTGATTTTGGTATCTGGAAAGATCTGTCACCTTCGATACTATCCTACCCGCTTGATCTTCATACCGGAAATGTGGCCCGAAAACTTGGTCTTATTACCCGGAAACAAAACGATGCTAAAGCAGTGTCCCAGCTGGATGATAAGCTGAGGCTTTTGGATCCGGGTGATCCGGTCAAATATGACTTTGCTCTCTTCGGCCTGGGGATATTCGAGAAATTTTAATCGCTCAGGCTTTTCCTCAATTTTGTATTAGCCCGAAAACCTGGTTCTCCATTTCGGGATATCCGGAAGTCACAAGCATGTAAGTTTTTCGCAATGTGTGACTTTTGTCTTCTTTTGAAAATGTTTGGGTATCATTGTAAAAGACTGTATAACAAAGATATACAAAGAGGCGAAAGTTGTGCGATTATTATTCATGAGTCACTACCCCGTGCATAGGTCACTACCTTGTGACCTGGAAGGATTCCGATAATGGGGCAGCTATACCGGCTGAAGTTTAACCTGCTGGACTAGTTTCAATTATTGAGGTCTTTGATGCAAATGTTACCTAAAAAACAGACAAGTCAAAACCCAGAGGTGATAGATTATGGAAGATGCTTAAACGGTGTCCCGGCTGGATAATTAATTGCGGGTGCATATTGACTCGTATTTCAGCTTTTCTT
>JAOZLK010000727.1 GCA_029934875.1 Bacteroidales bacterium
TTGTTGTGGAGCATGACAGGGATATGATCCTATCGGCCGATTATGTTGTAGACCTTGGGCCCGGTGCAGGAAGATGTGGAGGAGAACTTGTTGCTTCGGGATCACCAAAGCAAATTCTCGAGGGTAACTCCCTGACGGCAGAATACCTGAATAAGACCCGGGAAATTGAAGTGCCGAAGAGTCGAAGACCCGGGAATGGCAAACAACTGGTTCTGAAAGGGGCCTCGGGAAATAACCTCAAAAACGTAGATGCGGCCTTCCCGCTGGGTGTGTTTATTTGCATCACCGGGGTTAGTGGAAGCGGCAAATCCACATTGATAAACGAAACCCTTCACCCGATCATCTCTCAGAAGCTCTACAGGTCGAATCGGGATCCGCTTCCCTTTGGATCCATTGAAGGATTGGAACACATTGATAAGGTGATAGAAGTTGATCAATCTCCGCTGGGAAGAACACCCCGATCAAATGCTGTTACCTATACAGGAGTATTCGGTGATATCCGGAAGCTGTTTGAACTGACTCCCGATGCAAAGATTATGGGATATAAGGCCAGTCGCTTTTCTTTTAATGTGAAAGGCGGACGTTGTGAGACCTGTGGAGGGGCCGGCTTGCAGACCATCGAAATGAATTTCCTTCCTGATGTTTATGTTCAGTGTAAAACGTGTAATGGGAAAAGATACAACAGGGAAACCCTGGAAGTCCGATATAAGGGCCAGAGCATTAACGACGTGTTGAAGATGACCATCAACCAGGCTGTTGAATTCTTTGCCAGTGTTCCCTCTATTCTCAGGAAGCTTAAAACCCTCCAGGATGTGGGGCTTGGATATATCAGGCTGGGCCAGCCCTCGACCACCCTTTCGGGGGGTGAATCACAACGAGTGAAGCTCTCAGCTGAGTTGGCCAAGAAGGATACCGGAAAAACCCTGTATATCCTCGATGAGCCAACCACAGGCCTGCACTTTGAAGATGTAAGGGTCCTCCTGGACGTAATAACCAGGCTGGTAAATCGGGGTAACACAGTGATCATGATTGAGCACAATATAGATGTGATCAAGGTAGCCGATCATCTTATCGATCTTGGAAAGGAAGGAGGTCGTCACGGCGGCACCATTCTGGCCGCCGGAACTCCGGAAGAGCTTGCCCGTGAAGCTGAGAGTTACACCGGGAATTTCCTGGTAGAGGAGCTGGCTTTAGAATAAATTCAGTAATTTGCAAAAACAGATCTAGACCAATCAGTATGAGCGTTAGCGAAGAAAAGATAAAAAATGCCTTCAAGCATAAAACATGGAACGAAATCAAAAGTTCGGATTCATGGCAGATATTCAAAATTATGGCCGAGTTTGTGGAGGGCTTTGAAAAGATGGCTTCCATTGGTCCCTGTGTTTCCATATTCGGATCGGCGCGTACTACGACAGATAACCGCTACTATCAATTGGCAGAAGATATAGCCTTTAAATTAACCCTCCATGGATACGGTGTGATCACCGGTGGAGGACCGGGAATTATGGAAGCTGCCAATAAAGGAGCCATGCGGGGTGATGGAGTCAGCGTGGGGATGAATATTCAACTCCCCTTTGAACAGAGTTCGAATCCCTATATTGATTCTGATAAACTGCTTAGCTTCAAACACTTTTTTGTGCGAAAGGTAATGTTCCAGAAATATGCCCAGGGTTTTATCGTGCTTCCCGGAGGATTCGGGACCTTTGATGAGTTCTTTGAATCGATCACCCTGATCCAGACCGAGAAGATTGGAAAATTTCCCATAGTGCTTGTGGGAAGAGATTTTTGGAAGGGACTGGTTGATTGGATTCAGGATGTGGTTCAGCAGGAAGAGAAGAACATAAGCATCAAGGACCTCGATCTTTTTAGACTGGTGGATACAGCTGAGGAAGCTATTGAAGTGATTGACACCTTCTACGCGAAGTATATGCTGAGCCCCAATTTCTAAAAAGCAGCAGCTTGCTGTGTTCGTAAATCAACAGAATCGTGATTAATTATTTTGTACATTTAACAAAATTGAGTATCCGATGAAGAATTTTACGTCGTTTTGGATTGGCATTGCACTGATCTGTTTGTCATTTTCGTCTTTCGCCCAGGAGGTGGACATCTCCATTGATCACCCGGCAAGCGTTAAGGCCGGAGAGGTTTTTGAAGTCTCGGTGACCATATCGAAAGGTTCACTTACCGATTACTCCCGTTTCTCCCAGGACCTGCCGCTGGGACTTACCGCAACAAACGTTGAATCTCCCAACGCAGATTTCAGTTTCGACAATCAGCGGATAAGAATTATCTGGCTTAAGCTTCCCGATGTTGAGGAGATCAAGGTATCCTATAACATTATGGTGGATGAAAGGTTAAAGGGAAAATTCATCCTGGGAGGGGTTTTTGCCTATGTAGTTGAAGAGGAGCGGAAGTTTTTGAATTTTGAGAAAACCAGGGAGATCAGCATAATCCCAAGTGCAACACTTGATGCGGCCCTCATTGTTGACATTAAAGATTTTAAAGGTGAGCCTGCAGGTGCACCTGTTGCTGCGGTCACAAAAAAGGAATCTTACGCTATGGCGATAAGACAGAAACCTGTGCTATTAAACTCAGGTGGCTA
>JAOZLK010000728.1 GCA_029934875.1 Bacteroidales bacterium
AAACGTTTGAGCCGATATGAGGATGTGCGTCAATCAATATATCATTCTGCGCTCCGTGCTGAACCAGCAGATTGAGGATTCGTTTAACATCACCCCGTTTTGTTGATCGTGTATAAAGTTTGCCATCGCTGTATGTACCGGCTCCACCTTCACCAAAACAATAATTTGAATCTGAATTTACAATTCCATCTTGTTGAATCAGTTTCAAATCCTTTCTTCTCTCTTGAACATCTTTCCCCCGCTCAAGTATAACCGGTTTGATCCCGAGTTCGAGCAATCTGAACGCTGCAAACAATCCGGCAGGACCGCTTCCAACAATAATTATTTTCTGATCTGGCCGGACATGCTGGAATTTGATTTTATCATGCGCTTCCTGCGGCTCTTCGTTGATATATACCGATACTTTTACTTTATAAACCGCTCGTTTACTCCGTGCATCTACCGATCTTCTCATAATTCTAACGGCTGTTATCTCTTTTTCATTTACTCCAAGCTTCTTTGCAGCTAAAATTTTGTATAAACTTTTATCATTAAGTTTATTTGGATATATGGTAAGTTCGGTTTCCTTTATCATATTTGACCTCTATAATTCTGAATCGAATAAGTATGTGAAAGCAAGAATCAATTTAAACTCATTATAAAATATTCGCGAACTGGTCGGGGTTGTGTTCAAAAGGAATAAACTGCTTTCCGTTATCTGCTTCGGATTTAAGTTTGTGTTCGATACCTTATTATCATCCCGGGAAAAACTGTATTGAAATCCTAATCCGATTATGGTTTTAGAAAATTGATAAGTGCCGCCTGTTGTGAATCTGTAAATATTCCAATCATCAGTTTCGCCCAGTGTTATATTCGGTTCATCATCTTTTTCGAAACTTGAATAATCTGTTCTAAAACTAAAATAGGCAAGAAGATTTTCAGAAAATTTTCTTTCAAGCGCAATACCATAATTTATTAAACTTTTGGCTTGCTGATTTATTCGC
Organism: Bacteroidales bacterium; assembly: GCA_029934875.1. Taxonomy (GTDB): domain Bacteria; phylum Bacteroidota; class Bacteroidia; order Bacteroidales. The sequence goes on from JAOZLK010000728.1 coordinate 984, forward strand.
AACAATGGAACTTCTGCTATAATCTCTGTCGAATCAATATTGGGATTGGTTATTGTAAAATTTGGATCATCTGCTTGTATTAAGGTATGCTTTGAAACCTTATTAAACCATTCCACAGCAAGCCGAACCCTCCAAGAACCGAGGTCCTTTTTAAATCCAAACCCAATAGAGAGTGGAGAGATATAATTTGTGGCTACACCTGATTCCTTTTTAGATGCAACATAATCGTAAGGACGTCGTACACTTGTGTTTGGGATCTCTCCAACATACACGCCGGTTGAGGTTGCTCTTCCGCTAATTACTCCTGTTCCATAAATATGAATACTCGGTGTGGTCAATGTGAGTCCAAGATTGAATGATTTAGACTTATACACCAATCCAAGTTTCCCGAGGATTCTGTAATCAATATAATCGATCAGATAGTTCCAATCGGTTGTTGCAGCGACTGAATTATCTATATCGACAGCAAATATGGACATATCATGTTTTTTGATCTGGTCCCGCATTGAGCCAAATAATGTAAATCCGATACCAAGTTTATCGGATAATTTTTTACCATAACTGACTCCGCCCCAGTATTCTGTGAGCTGATGATCAGTATTTATCTCTCCGATGTATCTTTCATCACCTTCATAGTAATTCACAATTTGATTATCCAGATTGAATGACCTTGTAGGGATCACATCATAAAGTTCTTCCACTCTACTATTTAATCCTACTGCAGCACTATGCCGTTCGAAAAAAAGATAACCAATTCTACTGTCATCTTCTGGATTGAACGGAGAAGCTCCTGCTCCCATATTTGGTAACACAGCAAATTTTTCTTTTGAGAGATTATTCCCTTCTCCGGCAGCATTCACATGAACATAATCTAGATAACCATATACATTACCGCTAACTCCAAGTCCAGAACTACTGAGGAATGCTATATTACCAGGATTGAAATACGATGTTGAATAATCGTTCACTCCGTCCAGAACAATTCCTCCTAAGACTGCGGATTCATTACCAGTAAAGAGATTCCAGTAGTGATTATCCTGTGCTGATAATATTGAATGAAATACTAACAGAAAAACTGCAATATTTTTTGCAAGATATTTCATATACTTACAATTAAATAGACTAAAAACATTAGTCCCCTTTTCTTAATCTTACTACTATTCCAAATCTTCTTTTGCGTTAAACAAATATTTCAAACCTCCAAGGTTTTCAAAACCTTGGAGGTTTCGGGTTCACTAGAAACACATTTAATAAGTCGATCTTATTACACCGCCATCTACAGAAATTGTCTGACCAGTAATATAACCTGCTTGTTCAGAAGCAAGATAGAGGATCATTGACGCAACTTCAAGAGGATCAGCTAATCTTTTCATTGGCACACCAGATGCCATCTCTTCAAATATTTCTTCTTTGGATAAGCTTCTATTCTCAGCTCTAATTTCTGCTAGTTCATGAAGTCTTGATGTAAGTGTATATCCTGGCGCAACATTATTAACAGTAATATTATCTTTACCGATTTCGTTGCTTAGTGTCTTTGCAAATGCTGTCACTGCACTCCTAAGCGAATTTGAAAGCATCAGATTATCAACCGGCTGCTTTACGCTTAGCGATGTTATGT
>JAOZLK010000729.1 GCA_029934875.1 Bacteroidales bacterium
TGCAATTGGCCCCCCGGCAAGTTGCATCAACATAAACCTTGCTAATATCCATGAAGGATTTCGAAGTGTATTTGACGCTAAAAACCAGGGCTTGCACCGTAGAGATATCGCTGAATAGATAGAATAGCGTATCCTTATATTCAGGAATTTTCGATTCTTCATAGGTAGTATAGCCCTTGTATCTCCAGTTTGATTCCCGCTCGAATTCCCTGTCCCTGTTTACCAGTGGGATGAAATCTCCGCCCCTCTTTTCGAGATAGTAGGATATCTCCTTATCTTTTCTTTGATGGTAGAGGTTGATATCACCCTTCAGAAGAACCTGGGTAAAAAGCTGTTTATCCTGGCCTTTTACGCTTACAAGCTTTGTTTCAAAATACTTCCCTACGGCATGCTGGTAGGAAATAAGATCTTCTGGGTAGTATTTTACTGCACTGGCTTTTTTGTTCTCCTTGAATATGCAGACATTTGAATTCCGGGGAGTAAAACCATCCTTGATTAATCCGTACAGGGTATCATTCTGGACGGTGATCACTCGTCCCTCTCTGTAGTTTGCCTGACCAAATACCCCTGTTAACGGGATTATCATCAGGGTCACCAAAATCAACCTTAATATCTGGCTCATGTTTCCTGGCTTTTGTGAAAGGTTAGGCTGTCACTGCAAATTTAAGCATTAATAGGAATTTACGATTCCAAGACCCTGGTAAAGAAATAAGCCACCAAATACAATACAGATTACTACCAGAACCTGGGTCCCGTATTTGACCAGCCATACTTTCATTTTTCCAAATATGGGCTCTGCTTTATCCCTGAAAAGGAGGAAGATGAGGGGAGGAAGCATTACCCCGATAGTTGCAAGCAGGCAAAAAAGAATCAAAACACCCATTTCTTCAAAACTACCAAGACCAACATTCCCGATTGAAGCTGCACCGCTGGTAACCATAGAGGCATTCTTAAGATTGGGGGCTGCAAAGAAAAACCCAAGGCCCAATGAATGCAGCAAGCCAAAGGAATCCACCTTATGGGCCCAGCCCGGAGTATCTTCCTGCTTTTCCTTTTTTAATACTTTCACCAGCATGAACAGGCCTGCCATAATAACGGTAGCCCCGAGGCTAATCCGAACCCAGCCCAAAACCAATGACGGTTCACCTGAGGCTTCATAGAAAGCCGGCCTGTGCAGGAAGATAAGACCTACCAACATTAAGCCGGCAAACCATCCGGCCAGGAAGGACCAGGCATTGGGCAGAGCCCTCCGGGTCATCAGCAGGATGATCATGGCAATAATTGCAGCGGGGCTTGCGGCGATTGCCAGCGCCAGGGGGAGTGATGCTCCCAGGGCCTCATAAATCAATCCCATTTATCTTATATATTTCAGAGTCTGGGTGAAATTCAAACCAGGCAAATGCAAAATGGTTGCCATGTACCTGTACATCAACCACCCTCTCCATGGCTGGCAGGCGGGAATCAACCTCACCCTTAAATAGCCTGGGCTGGGTGTTTTCCAAATTGTCATATCCGGCATAGGGATTTGTTCCGTACTGCATGTCATGACCTGTATTGGTCGAAAGGACCTGTCCTTCCGGGTAAGTCTCAATGAATTCACCCAGCGAAATAATCATTGAAGACAGGTAGGTCAGCTCTTCGCCCGCAAGTTCACCCACCAGTGCCGATCCTGTAAATTGTTGCCACCAGCTCTGGGTCTGTCTGTCCCACATGACCAGATCGCTGTTTCTAAGCATGCCTGATACTCCGAAATCCAGTAGATCGTCTTTCCCATCATGGTTCAGTCGCCGGTCAAAAACGATGGCTGCATTGCAAAGGGGACAGTATGTAACAGCAATAGGGGTTCCACCCAGTGTGTCATTCACAATTTCATGATAAGTTAAAATACTTAAAGGATAAGCCTTTACCTGTCCATTAATTTCAATAATAATTACCGGTTCATGCTCAAAAAAGACCTCGCTGGCCCTGTGCGCATCCCAGAATTCAGGTTTGTCGATGGGAGGAATTCCATCGGGCATCAGAAGAGCGGTGAACTCCTCAAGTGGAACAATATGTTTGGAAGTGTCTGTTTTCCAGTCCAGGTCCAGGTTCTTTGGATTATTTTGTGCCATGGCCGTACTTGATAAGATCACCAAGTTTAAAAGGAATAGGTAAATTCTCATGTTTACGAATATACTTATCTTATAACAAGTTTACATCGGACATAATTTCCAGCATCCGGGGGAACAATTTGACTATTGGATACTATACTCGGCAGCAACTGTAACTTCTACGTTTTTAGCGATCTTTGTAGATACCATTTCGGAATCATCAAAAGTGATGTCATAATCAGCCAATGTAAGGCTAAATACAGCATTTACCGACAGCGTCTCAGCCTGAACGGTAATGGTACCCATTTCTTTTACAGGCCTGGTCTGGCCCTTAATGGTCATTTCACCCTGAATTTCTGCCTGGTACGCTCCTGTTTTTGTAAAATCTATGTCTTCCAGATTTGTGATTGTTGCTTTAAATTTAGATTAAGGATAGACATTTGATTCCAGGAAATGCTCATTATTGAAGTGTTGCTGCATCATTGCCTTTTCGAATTCAAAACTTTG
>JAOZLK010000154.1 GCA_029934875.1 Bacteroidales bacterium
CCAGTTGTTGATTCCAGGAGTTACGCCTGTCTCAGCACAGATGCGTTCACTATCTTCGGATACGAGGACATCAAAACCAAACATGGCTTCCAGCTCTGTATAGAATATGGCAAACTCAAACCTGGCCTCTATGCTCAGGCTGGCACCAAAGGCAAATCCTTTTGCACTGGACATCTTCATTTCATCCACAATAGAATATTCTCTGGCGTTCACATCTGCAGCACGGGCCTGGTCATTTAATTGCTGGGGCCCATAGACCAGGTTGGCAATAAATTCGGGTAAGGGTGGTAGTCTGCGTGGAATACCATGACCAATCATCAGGTAGGCATCCAGACGAGCGCTTATCACTGTCAAATCCGCCTCAAGACCACCCCGGTTATCGGGTTTTCCCATGTAATAGTACCAGATGTCGTCCTGTACAAGCAGCTCGGCATAGACGAACCTGTTCCCCTCTTCGATCCCGTGCAGGTATTCACCAAAATCAACATATATGGCAAAGTTTCCAGCCACCCGTTTTGATCCATCGCCCGGGTTGGAATATTCAAAATGTAAGGTTGCGTGAACCTTGGCACTGGGTCGTTCGGCAAAGGAGGCCATGACATACCCTGCACCGTCAATAGCAAACATACCCAGCCCGCCACTTTCATTGAAATTCATTTCAATCCCCACATCCATGTTGAACACCTGGGCATCAGGCGAGGTGCCTAAAACAGCCATAATTTTAAAACCAAAAAGAGTGTTCCAGTCGGGGACATAGGTCACACCGGAAGTTGGGGCCTCGACCCTTTCCTCACCCATCATAGATGAGGTAGAGGCAATTGCAGTATAATCGGGCCGCATTCGATAATATACGCCTCCTCCAAATCCATAGACCGCAAAACCGGAGAACACAACAATCCCCGGAGCTGGCAGAATCACAAGTCCATCCACATACCAATAGGGGAAATAATCGGCAGTATTAAACTCTGGATTCAATACACCTTCTCTTTTCTTAGTCCCAAATTGCACGGTTAGGCTGGCGGCCAGTCCCATGGGCATAACCACAGAAAGGCTGCCCTTAATCCCATCTCCATAGACTGCATCTCCATTATAGAAATCAAGGCGCCCATCCAGGCGTACACTGCTTATTTCCTGATGGATTTCTATGCTTTCCAGGTCGACACCATCAAAACGAAAAAATTCACGATCTCCAGTGACATCCAAAGCTCCATAGATACCAAATCCAGCTTCTGCACTGAATCCCGCATCCATGAGGGTCAGAGCCAGATCGAAGGTAATACCTACCCTTGGCATGGATAGATTAATGCCAATATCGTTGATGTTAACAGGAAATCCCGCTGTATTTTTTTGATCACTGGTAAAAGAGAAACTGCCAATATCAAATTGGGATCCATCAGAATTATACACAATATGCTGGAAGCGTATTCCCTTGAAATTGACACCGGGAACACCCCCTCCCTCACCAGCTCCCAAATCGCCAATTATATTAAGTCCCCCGCTCAGGTCGGTATACACATAAGTTTTAAAACCTTCTGTCCCGGCTTTTCGTTCAATGCCTATGGTCGATTCCGGGGCCAGATATATCTCAGCCACATCCCACATGGGTATATTGAGTGTGTCGGATACATTGACATTGAAATTAAAACTAACTCCTACACTTGGATTATAGGCCAGCAGCCCTTCATAATTCAGATAATCCCCAGTTTCAAAAATTGGTAGTCCGACTTTTCCCTTCAAGCCACCTTCGAACATGCTCGACTGGACAATACTGATGTAAACCGAATCCAGTGAAAAAGATAGATTATCAACGCTTCCGTCTTCAATAGCCAGGATATCTCTGCCGACAATTGAGCCGGTGACTCCCCCACCATTTCCAATCTCAATGATCAGATTCTGAACACCAAACTCAGGTCTGCCCAGTACATCATGCTCAAAATCGGATGGTGCATGCATCATGACCTCAGCCAGGTAAAACCCCTTCCAGGTGTTTTCCAGGCGTCCGGCGTCCTCCTCACTGGTGGATGGTCCAATACCCAGGTGGGACATATTATAATTCTCCGGAAAGCTAATGGATGGAGGATTCTCAATATCAGAGCAATCCAGATAGGCCCTTATAGTTGAAAAACCCCAACCATCCATACCATTTACCTGGAATGGTTCAATACCGATATCGGCTATCCAGTTGCCACCTCTGCAGGTTTTTGCACCAAAATCAGCTACTACCATTTCCCCTTCCAGAATATTTCCATCTGCATCTTCTTTTAACAACATATCGCTGGGAAACTCAACTTCCCCACGAATCGACATGCATTTATAACCAGCACAATCCCACTCTACATATGTGGAACGGGTTGTATCTCCGTCTTCACAACCCGAGAATGAGAACTGAACATCTGATTCGTCCGGTGTGAGGGTCCAGTCGCGGTGCAGATACAACCTTCCTTCATCACCTAGTCCATCGGGTGTAAAGCACACCCCTTTTGCACCCAGAGCCGGAATATGATCTCCCAGGGAAGGTATATCCATGCGCATGACAGCAGTCAGTTCCGCTTCCCTCGGTTTAAATATCATCTCAGTAATGCCGATGACATAACTGCTTCCATCAATTTCATTATCAAAACCGATGGGCATCCCAATGGGCCGCTCATTTGTCATCAGGCTCACTAATCTTTCTGTGCTTGTTATTGCGGCATCCAGAATCTGGGATTCTGTTTCATTCATGCTTGGTATAACAATGGGCTGTCCTCCAATTGTAACCGTACTTGAATCCATGGAAATGGAAGGCACATCATTGATGGCTACTACCTTACCTCCATACATTTGCATTTCATTGTTTATTCGGATATCCTCAAACTCAACCAGAATCCGGATATCATTGAGGAAAGAAACAGGAATTTCACCTCTTCCACTAAAGCTCCCTCCCGAACTTGAGCTAAGCTCGGTAACACTCATCTGGAATTTGCCAACACTCACAGTCGAGCCAGTGCTAAGATCGGACAATGCCGTCTCGTTTGTGATTTCAGCGGCCAGGCACTCGCTTACACATGCGCCTGGTGCATCTGACCTCGAGGAGGTTTCCGGCGGAGGACTGTTCCCCACCCAGAATGGACGTTTCTGGCTGGATTCATAATGAGCGGATGTCCAGTCAGCATCCGGGTCTTCAAGCCATTTAACTCGCCAGTGATAGTATCCTGTGTCAGGGGGAGTGAAAGTTTCAGCAGACTCAAGCTCCTTGTATAGCTCAGAAATGATTGTCTCCTCTGAGAAATCGCCGCTTAAATAATCAATCTCACCCCTCCCAATCCTTCCTTCCTGGTGAAAGATGACTGTGTTGAAAGCGTCTGTTGTATCCACTTCCAGAACCCATTTTTCATCTACAGTTCCGTTAAAATAATCTATCCGGCGCATGGTGGCATGATTGATCCTATGTCCGGCAAGTAGCTTTTCCGGTGCATCAGCAGTAATCCAAATGAAATTGAAGGTAGAGTCCGGAGCTATAATCGCCCCGTAACCCGGCTGACTTAAATCGGAAGGGCCCATGCCCCTGGTGAAGGTAGAGGCACGGTCAACTTCAATAAGAGGGGTGGAAGGTGAAGTGGGTTCTACTTCATCATATAATTTCACATTTGCTTCCCACCGATAGAGAGCTCCTCTTTCAAATGGCGCTGGATGAAGGCTGTTATTTTTAAATATTGCTACGTTCTGAGATTCACTCTCTGTGATATCACTCAATCCTGTCAGGCTGCGTTGACCAGCCTGCGAACCGCCGGGCCATCTCAGGCCATCTCCGGTAAAGTAATCTTCCCTGCTAGCATTTTTTAGTAAAGTAGTCTCAGACTTCCAATGCTGATATTCAGTATTAAAAGGCTGATATCGCGCAATGAGGGGGAAAAATGAGAAAGGAAGCCGATCTCCCTCAACAGGATAGGTAAGTAATACATCAGTCCCTCCAGTTGAAAAAACCAGGATTTCGCTTCTGCCGTTATTCTCAAATCTATAATAATTGCCCTCCCGTCTATCGGGATCTGAAATCTCAATATAAGCTCCATAGCGTTTCCCTGATTCCAGGTTATCAGGGTTTAGGACTGCTACAGTTTCTGGAGGACTATCGTCAAATGGTCTACCACTCTCCAGATAACCCTCATTCCTGGCAGATTCATTTTCCGCAGCCATTTCGGCCGAAGTGCCAGAAGGAATTTCAAAATACCTGAGTACTACATCCAGAGGCATTTCATGACCTTCAAGTAATTGAATTCGATATTCCAGCTCTACTTCTTCCATAGATTCAAATGCAGTCTCCTGTTCTGTAATCCAATATGGTTTGGGGACCAGCGTGCTCTCTCCATAGTGAAAAATCAGAATCTCACTCTCGCCTCCATTATCAAAAAATACATCTTCTCGAATTCTAGGATCTGAAATAACAATCTTTGCCCCATAGGTATTTCCATATACCATCGAGGGTGAAATTACCCTGTAAACAGAAGGGTTATTATCGTTACTCCAGAAATCGATAAAGTTATCGTGATCAATAACTTCTCCAATGTCATAGGCTATGTCCGGATCCATGCCTTCAGGAACCTCGAAGATATAAATGTCTTTAATAATATCTCCTTCTCCACCTTCCGGAAAGGGTATTTCATATTCGAGCTCTACATCACCGGCTGATGCAAGCGTAATTCCGGATTCAGTAATCCAACGTGGACTTCCGATGGAAAGTGAAGGTTCCTGGCAGGTGAAAACGACAGGTACACTCTGCCCACCATTTTTAAAGCGAAACTCCCCGGCATCATCTGTAGCAATCACCTGGATGACATAAGATCTACCCGGTTCCAACAGAACATTCTCCGGTAGATAAAGATCCTTAAATGTCTCCATAATCCCCTCTTCGAAAAACAAATCAGGAGTGGTAGAGGATGCCAGCACATCATTTGGATTTCTTCCAGGGGGATCCATCTCCACAATACGTAGAGTGAAAGAGATATTATCGGCCGCAAAAGCTGGCCGGTTCCACACCCATCGAATGGTCATGATTGAAGATGTTGTTGAGATCGACTCATCATTACCGGGAAGCATTATTTCGGGTGCATCGAGGTAGCTGACGTTAAATGGCGCACAAGCTGATAATACCATCTCAGGATCAGGTGATAGTGCTCTCCCAGGATTTGTTGCATCAAATGCTCTGATACAAAGAGTGTATTCTCCCTCGGGAAGTGCTGCATCACTTCGGATTTCTTCTTCAACTGTGCGATCCATGATCAAATGATTTGGATCAAATAAATCTTCCAGATCTGAAATATTCAGCCGATTATGTCCGGGATTAATAAAAATCTCATGATCAGGCGGATTACCAGGATCTGTTCTTATGCTTATCCCCTGAGTTTCATTCTCAAGTTTGCCCGTAAGTACAATCGAAAAGCTTTCCGATGATTCATTGTTAACAATAATAAAGATCGTGCTTTCAATATCTGTAAAATCAGATAGTCGTGTTGGATAGGGAATTGGTAAACCAACACTTACGTTCAGGGGAAAACTCCCCTGTGCCATAAGGTTTGCACCTCCCTGGATCAGGCAATTAATGATAATAAGCATTGATACGATCCTTTTCATATACAAAGAGGGTATTAGCTCTAAATTCTTAGTGAATATCCAAATCGGATTAATAATTCGTTGAAATTGTTAGCCGTATCTTGTTTGAATCTTCGATTTATATAACTCAAACTGAAGTTCAGACTGTGTTTTTTTATGATTTTGTAATTAAGAAGTGTCCTTACCATGCTTGTTGTTCCATTTGATTCACCCTCAATTTTATTTTGGTATAAGGTAGCTGAGGCTTTCAGGTTTAACTTCTTATTAACCAAACCCTTGCTTCCACCTGCTGTAAATCCTAATCTGGATTGAGTGTTCATCGAACTTTTGAAATTATTATAATTAATCCGACCAAAGATGGAGTACTTTGAAGCTGAGTTATTGAAGCGATAGGAAACAAAAGGACTCTGGGATGATGAAGAGTTCAATACTTCTGTATTTGGATTATCATCATCAAAATTCTGGAAACTGGTTCCAACACTTAGAGTTTGTCTTTGCTCTTTAGTGCCAAAACTGTAATTGACATTTACCGAGATGTTAGTGGAAACCTGTTTCATCTGAAGCGAGTCCACAAAGTCTTTGATGATTAAAGGATTCCTGGATTGGTTAATCCTATAATTCATATAGGAGACATTCATACTTAATTTTTGAATGGGAGAATAGTTAATATTAATGGAATTAACCTTTCTGAAAGTATCATTGAGTTTATCCTGTCCAAGGTTGTTTTTCTGAAATCCGAAACTTCCCCTGATATTTAGCTTCCTCTTTAAAAGGTAGAAAGCAGGATTTATGGTAATCTGCTCCAGATCGTTGGTGAAAAAATAAGCTCCCATGGTCTGATATTCCGGTTCAATTCTCCTGTAAAGCAGACGCAAACTGAATAATTTATGGGTATAGGATAAACTGGCATTTCCAGCCCAATTCACATTGGTGGAATTATTCACTGTTGTGAGACCCGTTATGAGCGACTCTAAAGGAATATTTGTAATGCCAATATCAGTCGCATAAAGATTTGTAGTAAATATGCTATATCCAAAATCCAGATCGAAAGTGAATTTCTTTAAAAAGCGCTGAAATGTTTTAATGCCAAACACCAGGTTCTCACCAGGAAGCACTCCGGCCGACAAATCGGGCCTCTCAATACTACTTATGTCATCTTTGGCTTTAAACATAAGCAGATCTATGTAGTTACTGGAAGTGCCATAGCCAACTTTCACAGAATATCCCGTTCTTTTATAGGCCGGAATAACATATTCTACATTTAGGGAATCATCCTCAACTGCCTGGAGAAACCTACCATAAACAACTCCTAATCTAAAGTTACCCGGAGTCGCTTCTATACCTCCACCCAGAAAGGTATGCCCGGCCATGGTGTATCGCGAAAAGTTTACATTTCTATAACCCACATGAACAGTCAGCCATTTGTAATACGGGCTCATCCCAAATTGGTTGAATGGCTGCCTGAAGTCGCGCTGCTTCTGGCTTATCACAAATGAAAAAGGCACATTAAAACCATATAAACTAATGGTTGGCGATCCCGAAATTGTCCATGAGAAAGGGACTCTGGAGGGGTTTACCTTGCTTGTGGAATAACTAAGGAACTGAGCCGAAAGAGCTCCTGAAAACTTCACAGGTTTTTCCTTTAACATGCTTTCAACATTCTGGGCACTCACATCCGTATCGAACAGACCTGAAATTAATATGGTCATGATCAGAAACAATATGTGCTCACTAATTTTCACGTTCTTCTAATCGTAGCTTATAACCCGGACCCGGTGATTTGAAACATCGCCCACATAGATCAATTCGCTATGCTGAACTGTTACTCCATATGGGAAATTGAACTGAGCAGAGTTGGCAGGGCCATCCGCAAATCCTCCAAACCCTGTTCCGGCCAAAGTCCCAACAATATTATCTGTTCTTATAATCCTGATTTTGTGGTTGGCATAATCAGCGACATACAAATTCCCATTCTCATCAATATCAATATCGGACGGGAAATAAAACCTTGCCACTGATACAGGACCATCCCTTGAACCAGAGGCAGCATCAAATCCTGCGATGGTGCTTACATTGTTACCCGGATCAACTTTTCGAATGGCATGATTGGCCGCATCGGCCACATAAATATTATTGGATTGATCGATGCCTAATCCAAGTGGAGAATTGAACCTTGCTGTTGAGCCTTTACCATCTGCACTGCCAGCAGTACCATTCCCGGCAATGGTAGTCACATTGCCATCAGTATCAATTTTTCGAATGGCATGATTTTTTGAATCAGCAACGTACAAATTTCCCTGATTGTCTATGGCAATATCAGACGGTCCATTAAATGACGCTGCTTGAATGTTCCCATCTGAAAATCCCGGCTGACCATTTCCAGCATAAGTACTGACCACATTTGCAGTCGAAATTTTCCGGATGACATGATTGCCGAAGTCAGCTACATAAATGTTCCCGCTATTGTCTACGGCTACACCCCCAGGCTGATTAAATCTTGCATTAGCCCCTGTACCATCGACAAAACCGGATGTTCCGTTTCCTGCTATGGTACTAACCTGGCCATTAGTAGCAATGAATCTTATACTATGGTTCCTTAAATCAGCAAGGATGAGTTGTCCTTTTGAATCCAAAGTCATCCTTGCCGGCTGATTGAATTGTGCCGTTGCTCCCGGGCCATTAACCAATCCTGCATTTCCATTGCCGGCATGTGTATTTACAAATGCAGTTTTTATATAGGTGAAATTTGGTCCAATTGAGCTTAAACCGTTTGTAGATACGGAAACTGATCCTGTCCCGGCACCGAGCGGAACTGTTGCACTAAGGGAAGTAGTTGTAGCGCTGTTGACGACTGCCTCTTTACCATTGAAAAAAACCATATTTTCAGAGATATTATCGCTGAAATTTGCTCCCGATATCGTTACCAGTGTATTGTATACACCGGAAGTTGGATTCAGCGATGTGATCTGTGGAGGACTAACTTCCACGGTAAAGTCGACTCCATTT
>JAOZLK010000730.1 GCA_029934875.1 Bacteroidales bacterium
CTCAGGGGATAGTGCCCAGTACTCAGGGGATAGTGCCCAGTTCTCAGGGGATAGTGCCCAGTTCTCAGTGTGGGTGATATGAAAGAATTTGTTTATTTATTTGAGATCTAATGGAGTTTAAGGAGAATATTGACGGACTGCTTGCCGATTTTAAACTGGGGAGATTTATTTATGGCGAAGGCTGCCTGGGACTATTCGGACTGGCATCCTATACCACTGAGCGCCCTACCAGGGAAATCGGAGTGATGTTGGCCCGGAGCAGCCAATTTACAGGGTTCAGGAATTGATATGCATAAATTTCTCAAGCAGCTGTACCATCTGGGTAGATCCAACGACAAAAGGAACTCGCTGATGAATGGATTCAGGCTGAATCTCAAGTATCCGCCTGCCCATTCCGTCGGTGGCCATCCCTCCCGATTGTTCTGCCAGGAAGGCAATAGGATTGCACTCGTAAGTAAGCCTGAGCTTACCTTCCGGATAAGTATTTGATTGGGGGTATAGATATATCCCTCCCTTAAGCATGTTCCGGTGAAAGTCCGAAACCAGTGACCCAATGTATCTGGAGGTATAGGGTCTGTTGGTGGCCACATCGATCTCCTGGCAGTACTTAATATACTGCTTCACCCCTGAGGGGAATTCCAGGTAGTTGCCTTCATTTACCGAGTAAGTGTTCCCCTTCTCAGGGGTTCTTATATCGCGGTGGGACAGGAAAAACTCACCAATGGATGGATCATAGGTAAAGCCGGTTACCCCCAGGCCTGTTGTATAAACAAGCATGGTTGAGGAGCCATAGAGAACATAGCCGGCTGCCACCTGATCGGTTCCCGGCTGGAGAAAATCCTCAAGAACAGAAGATGTGCCAATTTCCGAAATCCTTCGGTAGATTGAGAACACTGTACCAATGGATACATTTACATCAATGTTAGATGATCCGTCCAGGGGATCCATACAAACGATATACTTCCCCTCCTTTGAGAGGTCGCTCTCAAAAGACACCAGGTCTTTCTCCTCCTCAGTGGCCAGACCACACACTTCGATGCTGGAACCCAGAACGGATTTAAACTGTTCATTGGCAAAATCATCAAGCTTCTTTACCTGTTCACCCTGGATATTCTCCTTCCCGGTTTCTCCCAGGATATCTGCCAGGCCAGCCATACTCACCTCCCGGTTTACGATACGGGCAGCGATGACGATGTGAGTCAGAAGGCGGCTCAGATCTCCCGTGGCATAAGGGAAAGCATTCTGTTGTTGCACAATAAATTCGTTCATTGTAAGTGCCCGGAATTTCTTCTTCATTTTTAGGAGACGATTAGTGTATACCTAAAGATAGAACCATTTTCTCCCTATATGGTTGATATCTATATGTCGAAGGGCAGCTCTGAACAGTTTCTGGCTCTTAGGGACAGTTTCAAATGCCCCTTTTTTATTAAGTTTGCCCACGCGAGAAATCATGATCCAGAATCCATATCCATCCCATCGCCATTTTAAAGGGCTAACAGCATCTCTTCAGAAAGAAGAGCGCCCGGTACAGTATCTTGAAGGACTGGCAGGATCGGCTCGTTCAGCCCTGATCCAGGCCTGCCTCGGAGAACTGAAAGGTCCCCATCTGATGATTTTCAGTGACAAAGAGGAGGCTGCCTATTTTTACACCGACCTGGTGACCCTGGATGGAACACCCGACCGAACCCTCTTCTTCCCCTCCTCTTATAAGCGGTCGGTGCAATACCAGCAAACCGATGAGGCCAATATAATCACCCGGACCCAGACCCTGAGGCGGCTTTCAGAGCGAAGGGTGGCCAGTTTCATCATCACCTACGCTGAGGCACTGGTGGAATCGGTCCTTACCAAAAGACAGCTGGGAGAAACAACCCTTGAGATCAGGAAGGGAGAAAAGATCGACATGGCCTTCCTGGAAGAGATCTTGCAGACCTACGATTTTCAACTGGTGGATTTTGTTTACGAACCAGGGCAATACGCCATTCGGGGAGGGATCGTAGATGTATTTTCCTATGCATCCTCCCAGCCGTACCGCATCGACTTTTTTGATGACGAAGTGGACTCCATCCGGATCTTTGACACCGACTCGCAGCGCTCACTGGAGACCGTAAAAAAGGTGAATATAATTCCCAATATTCAGTGGGAACATGAGATGGGAGAACAACGAATCTCCTTCCTGGACTATATTCCTTCAGGATGCACGCTCTGGTTGGAAAACCCGGGTCTCATTACCCAGCAGGTTCAGTCCCTTTACGACAAAACCGAGTTTGATGAAACAGATGAACGCCCCATCAGTAAAGAACGCTTTCTGATTCCCGGAACCAAAATCCAGGAACAGATGGAAAGGTTCAGGCAGGTGGTATTTGGCGTGCACCTCAACCAGCCGGAGGATCAAACCTGGCTCTTCAACACAGCTCCTCAACCAGCTTTCAATAAGAACTTCGAACTGCTGGTTTCAAATATGAAGGAGCAATCGGCCGAAGGTTTCACAAACTATATCCTTTCGGAAAACGAGAAGCAGCTTGAGCGCCTCCGAGCCATTTTTTCAGAGATTGATCCGGAATTGCAGTACGAAGCAATTTGCCAGACCA
>JAOZLK010000731.1 GCA_029934875.1 Bacteroidales bacterium
TAGCACTTATTTTATTGAATATCAGACATTTATGTCAAAGTTTAACGGAGTATTGGAATAACAACAACTGCGAAAACCTGAGAAACAGTCTATGCAACATGAATCTTAATACCTAATCGAGCGTATCAGCATTATATAAATCTTATGCATAACAGGCTTAAATATACTGCATATATTACAGTGATCACATGTTTACCTTCTTGTGATATATTTGAACCTCAACCCCCACGACCAGTCACATGCGAAATGCCCGAAGATTATAACTATTTGGATTACTTCGAAAAGTGGAATGATGGAATCTGCACAACAACTCTTTGCTCTACATATACATCTATCTGGGAAGAAATTCTTTTAGAACGTACGACCTTAACTGAACCATATTTCGACGAACACTTTGAAATAACAGAATCAACAATAAGTGAGGGAAGTGACGGCGACTTTTTTCGTATTGGATTCCGAGTACAGAATGACTGGGCTATCGCCTGTGATGCAGACCATTTTATAATTAGAATCCATGAGGGCACCAGCAGTTTTCCTGAAATTGGATTGCCAGTAAATACTTATTTGTCCAAGGAAGAAATTGTTGCTGCTTTGGATCATAGAGGATTCAAGTCAAAACTTGATGAAATTCCTAAAACTGGCCCACTAAAATTCTCTTCGCCTGAGGAGGCCCTCAATATTCTTATAAGAGAAGCAAATGTTGATACCCTTTGCTTTTACAGAATCACTCTGAGTATTCCCTTAAAGACATTAACTTTAAAATCGTTTGCCCGATACATAGATAATGAAGATGAATGTATTGAAGCAGCCATTGACTTAATAACTGGCCGTACTACTATAAAGAATAGTCATCCGTGTTCTAATGGTTATGATAGATAACACTAATAGGTCAAATGGATTGAGATAGTATTTTCTCTACTGTTGAGGTACTAACTGCATATTTCTCAGCCAGATGATATTTAAGTTTAGTTTTCTTACCCGGTTGACATTGAGCCTGGTATTCATCCCTGATCAATACCCTTCTTGCAATATCCTCCCGAAGCAGACCAGCATCAAACAATACCTCAGTGGTGTCAGATGATATGCCAAAATTATCTGACATGAATTTTGCAGTTCCTTCCCGGATGACTCGCATGGGATCGTTTTGCTTTGCAATTTACAAATTATCTAACCTGTGTGGAAGTGGATGGAAATAATTGCCCCCTGGCTTCATTTGCGTAGGAACTGTCCAAAGAACGGGAGCAGGGAGGGGTAAGATACCAGGAAGGGGTATTTGTAAGACCGTGAGATTAAAAAACCCGCCCCTGCATTACACAAGGACGGGCCAACCTAAACTACCAAATCAAATACCAAATGCCTCATCCCATTCATCCCGGTAAGGTTTCCTGGGAGATTGTTTTTCCTCCTGGCGAATACTGCTATGCCTACCTGGACTCAGGCCCAATAAACTTTTTCTTTCCTGAATGTATGCGGTGGCTTTTTTACTTATCCGTATTTCTATATCCGGGAGCATCCAGAGCAAAATAAACTCTTCATCAGTCAAGCGTTTTAAATTAGCCAACGAAACATAAACCGAATCCCAATTTTCACCCAGTTCAGGTATTTTACGGAAAATTCGACCCTTCACCCTTTCAATGGTGTCCTTTGCGATTTTATCTATGTCATCCATGAGGCTGAATTTTTACCTGGTCAACTTCATCGGCCTGGCCATTGGAGTTAATCCTTGCGAGGTCGTAAAGTGCATACCATTCCTTCCTTTGTTCCCTCGTCAACCGCCCTAGGTCGATAGAAGATTTTTCCTTTTCTGATTGATCAACTTTAGCCTCTATGGATCGCATTTTCGGTACTCGGAACTCAACTAAGCGTAGATAGAAGTATAGCCGATCCTTTGGCTCACAAGCCTTCAAATCCTTTTCAATACTCTCTGGTGTGTAAGTTTCTCCCAAAATATCATCGATCCTTTGCCGGATTGAACTTTGGTTGAGGCTCCCCTTCGGCCTACCTGCCGGATTTCCGCTTTCACCCGGCTTCCATTTTCCTGTCATAGCCTGTACATTTTGATGTGTATTATCAGATGAACTATTTCTCCACTTCTTTCCTAAAATCCCTCCGGGCCATAGCAGATTTCAATGACCTGAACCTTTGCGGATTAAGCGAATATTTATCTTCTTTCTTCACAAACCATTTATGTATTTGGAGTGGATGCCTCTCGTTGAGGAAAGTCACATCTACCCTGGCTTTTTTAAGATGAGCATCCAGATCGGTCATGGCTGCGGTGAACTTTTGTGATTTTTTCACAAGTAAAATTTCCCATTCAGTTTCAGCCACATCAATATATCGACTAATGTAATTCTGAACAGTATCTTCCCGGACAATTATTTGATCCGATTTGACAGTGAAAAATGAAATATTAATACGGTTCCCCTCAAAAGCATCATTCACCTGGGCAATGGCCATATCAAGTTGGGGGGTGGGCAATTTCCATTTCTTTGCCTCTTCTGTTGCATCCAGTTCCAAAACAGAATTTTCCGGGGTGGGGTGCATTTCCTTCACCAACTCCAATTTATATGTCAGTTTAAGTAATT
>JAOZLK010000155.1:0-6425 GCA_029934875.1 Bacteroidales bacterium
ACAATGCTCCACCAGGAAGTGGTGACTGCCGCGTCCGGTGGCAAAGAGGGCACGTTTACCCCCGTACATCCGGCAGGCACGGAGAGTGATCCATGAACTGTTTTCAGCAACGACCAGGTCGGTCCAGCAATTTTGGATGGTAAAACCTTCGATGCTGATCCAGGAGCAGTCCGCAAGCTTGAATGCATTGTTTTTCAGCGATATGCCGGGTTTGCTTTTCCCGTCAATGATGCAGACATCGGAACGCTCTCCCCGGATCACAATGGGAAGGTTCATCTCACCGTGCAGATTCTCGAGTCGGTAGTTTCCCCGGTAGGTACCCCCGGAAAAGAGAATGGTATCCCCCGGCTTGGCTGCCTGCAATATTTGCATGATGCTGGCATTATCCATTTCGGGTTTCACCTGGGCCATGCCCCGGGTGTTCAGTATCAACAATACTGTCAGACCTATGCATATTATCCTTCCGGCTTTCGGTTTCATTATTCTATAAGTTCTAATGTAAAAAGTGTGACAAGGCAAATGGTGTTTACCTAATATCAGGCCTTGTAGCTTTATTCATTTACAAGATTTTCAAAATCGTATGTATTGCTCAACAACCGAGCTGACCGGTGTACAGTAAGAATCTCAATTAGTTTTTCATCAACTAAACGGTAAATTATCCGAAAGCTCCCTCTTGTAAGTTGTCTTATTGATTCGTTTTGGAGCTCGGGGACCATTTTCCCGGCCATCGGATTCAATTCCAAAATATCAGGTGATTCGAATAGTTTGGCAACAGTGAGCTCAGCATATCTTATCGAATCTTTGGATATATGATCCCCAATGTCATCTATATCAGATAATGCCGACTCAGTCCAGATCACTTCAGCCATTTCTTCAGCTTTTCTTTGGCTTCTGCTTTATTGTAGACTTTGCCTTCCGCTGAATCATTGAGTCCCTTTTGAATTTTCTCAACTACAACAAGGTGATCGATCACCTGATCAATAGTCACGTTTTCAGGGAGATTACTAAGTGAATCTATTATTTGAGTCTTTGTTAACATCTTGAGAATGTATCTGTATCAAATATAAGAAAAACCTTCATGTGTTTTGTTATTCAGCTATTAGGCCAATTGTGTAAGAGCAGTTAGTTTGAGATCATCAGAACTGCACTTCCCTTATATTCTTTTTCAGAAGGAAGCATCTTCATGTAATTCCCCCAGAGCAGACTGAGGTAATCCCATTTGTCATTTATGATGAGTGTATGATTGTTGTCAATTATATCATAGCGACAGGCCTGGGTGCCTTCTGAGAATACTTCTATCCTGGAATTCGATTGAGTTGTCAATGAGAAGGAATATATATTCTCTTTCAAGGAGCGTGCAATATTGGTAAATGGCAATTCTTCCTCCAGGCCAAAATAATAGAATCCTTTGCTATCCATTTCCCATTCATGCTCAATATTTTCACGATAATTCATTCCTGGCTTACTATTCAAATCCACACTGCCCATCTGCCTGCCCAGGTGAGATTCAGGATAAGCAGTGAAATATGAATTCCGCATCCAGCTCAGGTTTTCAAATGATTCAACCGTAATAAATTTCAAGCCAAGTTCTTGCATGGGTATCTTTTCAGGTGAATTTTCAATGTTGTAATCGATATTAAAAAGGCCATTTTCATCAATCCTGATAAGGAACCTTGCATCTATCTTATCATATTTCCCTTCAGTTGAAATGCTTATTATTCCCTCTTTTACTTCATACTTAAAATTAGTGCACTTCCAGTTCTCAGCATAATCTTCCATTGTTATAGTTGAATACTGAAGCCTGTTGCCCGGAATTTTCAGGTTGATAAAGGGGCCTGATTTAATCAGCTCTTCACCATTTACTTTCACATTTTCAAGTAAGCCAACTTTTTTATCAATGTTCAGCTCAAAATTTTTACCGGCAATTACAAGCTGTTCATTAGTTTCATTAATATTCAGCGTTCCCTTCTTACATACAGGTAGTTCGGGTACTTTTGTTCCCACCTGGATATTGTACTCGTCAAGCAGTATTGTATCATTCTGGTAAAAGCAAATGTTGAGTTTAGTATCATTTCCCCAGTTGTTTGCCGGGATCGTAAGTTCACCTCTTCGATGGGGATCAAGATTGATATTCTCAAGAATTCCTGATTGATTTTCATACTTCCAGGTAATTTTTAATTCACTGAAATTGGTATGGTCAAAGCGGTTGTGAACCGGAATGCTTAATTCCTTATTGGTTTGAAATTCAGTAATTTGCCTGGCATAAATTTTTGTTGGTGAATATGCTTTTTTTGTTCCCCAGAACTCAGGTTTTCTCCTTCGCCAGGTATCAATTATTCCCCATTCCCCGTAACCAATTGTTGGTCCCATGTAAGTTGCCGGAATAATATTCTCATCAAGAATTCCCCACCATTCATTATAGCCTTCCAAATCCTCAGGTAGCATAAATGTTTCATCTATCATACACCAGATTGCACCACCCAGTCCCCCGTCTGCATCAAATAAGTTGGTCCACATTTTATCAAGACTTTCTCCCCAGAAATTCCGCACATTAGGGTCGTAACGCAAAGTAGGGTTATTGTAACAGGCCACGTGTGCCCATTCATCATGCAGCATGGGCATAGCCTCGTAGGAAAAGTCTGTAATTGCGATGCCATATTGATTCAATTTCCCATCCCACGCAGGGTAGTGCATACTCACAAGATCATAAATTTTCAGACTGTCAGGAACCTGTCCCGGATAACTGTATATAACAGGACGAGTTAAATCATTTTGCTTAACCCATTTGTAGGATTCCAAAAAATTATCTCCAAACCTGTTTTCATTCCCAATGGACCAGATTATAATACTTGGGTGCATTCGATGGTTTTGAACCATTTCTTCCAGCTGGGATAAGTACCGGCCTTTAAATTCAGGGTCACTTTGGGTAGCGCCCGTTTCCTTATAAGCTTCCGTACGATGAGATCCCACAAAACATACTGCAGTTTCATCTTCTACGTAAACGCCGTATTCATCACAATAATTCAAAAATGCTTCCGATGGCGGATAGTGTGAAGTTCGGATGAAATTCATATTGCACTCTTTGGCCAGTAGAACATCTTCTTTGTCATATTCCGGGGTAGTCATTCTTCCCAGTGTTGGATGAATGTCGTGGCGGCAGGCTCCACGTAATTTAACCGGCATTCCATTTACCAGCAATTTATTTCCTTCAATCACTACTTCGCGAAAACCTACTTTTTGTGTTGTTTTAAGGATCTCTTTTCCATCTTCGAGCAGCGAGGCAACAAGGGTGTATAAATTTGGATGTTCGGCATCCCACTTTTCAGGATTATCAAGCGGGATTGAAAACTGCCCACTTTGCGAAGTAGCTTCGTTTTCAGCTTCGACAATCAAAGCATTCTCATCATCGTATAGTTCAACTTTTATGCTTGCTGGAGATGCTTGGGTTAGTTCATAAAAGACCTTTAATTCGGCATCTTGGTATTGTTCATCCAAATCGGTCTCATAATAGAACTGTTTGAAGTTTTGTTTAGGTAGGGCCACCAGTTCCACATCGCGCAGAATTCCCCCAATCTGGTGTTTGGCATAACCACTTCCATATGAAATGTCATCGGCACGATCAACAATTTCAACACTTATACTGGCCTGTTCTCCGGCAGTAACGAATTCAGTAATATCACAACTCCATTTGGTAAAGCCGCCATAATGCTCACGAACAAAATGTCCGTTAACCCAGACACGGGCATAAGAGTACACTCCATAAAAGTTTAATAGTATTTGTTTTTCAATAAAATCTATTGGAATTGCAATTTGGTGCTTATAGGCGTAAGGTTGATCGTGCTTAATTGCAAACCCTTGCATCTGGCACTCGCCCGGAACCTGGATGTCGGCCCAGTTTTGAAAATCCACTTCATCTTCCCAGAACTTCTCGGGCGGAGACATGGAAAATTTCCAGCTTCCATTTAGCAAAACCACCGGAGTATCTACCCCGGCAACATCGATGGTTTTGTATTCGGATTGCCTGTTGCATCCAAATAAAACAAGAGCTAATAAAAGTATGGATTGAAATAATTGATGAGTCATATGATTATAATTTGAGGATTTCGCCCTTCTTATCTTTGTGGTAGTTGTTGTAGGAAAGGTAGAAAGCCCACCAGACAAAGATCAGGATCAGGGGGAGAATGGAGTAGGAGGTGAGGTAGAGGCAGGCGAGGTTGAGGATGCAATTTTTGGATGGATCCCCGGCCCGGTAAAACACAAGGAATTCACGTCCCATTTTCAGCTCAGTGTCAGTGGGTGCCCATACCTCCACCAGTCCATCGCCGGTGTTGAACTGTATTTTGCTGGCGTAGAAAACTTCCTTTTCTCCATACAGGTTTTCGCCAAAGTAGGAACTGTACTCCATAACCGTCCCGGTGCTCCGTTCCCCGAAGGAAAACAGTCGCCAGTGCCTGCCCAGGGGAAGCAGCACGATGAGGAGCAGGACCACGCGAAATATCGATTTGCTTATGCTGTACAATTTCAAGGAGAGGTCGTTAAGATTCTGATTTTGTATCTATAAGTTGATTTAGAATCTCGCTAAGGTTCTGAACTTCTTCAATTAATGGTATTACATCCTCCTTTTGAAATTCAAGAATAACAGCATCTCGAAAAACCTCCTCTGATCTTGCTTTTCGGTATCCAATGTATTCTGTTTGCGAGCCTGTCATGCGATATGAATGCCTTCTTTCTGTATGCTTTTGTATAGGGGAGAATGTACATGAAGGGTTTCCCAATCAGATTTTGAGTAGATGAAGGTTGATATGGGTTCACCCACGTCGAGTTCGATCTGAAAGATCTCATCACGATATCCAGCCTCGATGGACCTGTTTTTTTTTGGTTGGTTGATTAAGATCAAAATATCCCAGTCAGATTCCTCATGTGCCAGGCCGCGAGCGTGAGAACCGAATAAAATAACCTCAGCATGGGGATCCTTACTTTTGATCCTCGCTCCGATAATTCCTGCTATATCCAATTCTCTTTTGGTCATGGAAAAAAATATCCGCCGATTGCCAATGCTATGCAATTTCGGACTGGTTACTTATGCTATATAGCTTCATTTTTCTCAGCGAATATCAAGGTAGACCATGACTGCTTCATCACCCTGAAGGACCCCGGCAGGGAGGGGATGGTCCTCATTAAAAACCTTAAGAAGTTCTGCTTCCAGGATCGTAACAAAATCTTCCCGGTATCCATTGTCATAGGGAAGGGCCCCCATCTTCAGACCCAGGTGATGGCCCAGGAAGTTGTAGGCTGCAGCCCGTTTAGAAGGTCCGTAGTCGTGCTTTTCCAGGGGCAGGTGCACATTCTCCACCCGGTTCTCGGCATCATAGAGCGCATAGACCTGCCGGATATAAGGGTACTCGATCCGCGGGGTATTGCGGGTCCAGTCGGCCCCGTCGGAAACCAGCAACAGGGGCCGGGGTGCACAGAGGGCGGCAATCTCCACATTGTTGGTCTGGTGATGATCGCTTTTGTGGACGGGCATTCCGCTTTCACACACACATCCTCCGAAGAAGTGGGCCGATACCTGGACTACCGGTGCCGATACACTGATCCGCGGGTCGATGGCCGTGAGCATGAAGGTCTGTGTACCTCCACCCGATCCCCCGGTCATCCCGATCCGACCGGGATCCACATCTGCTCTTGAAAGCAGGTACTCCAGGATCCGTTTGCTGTTATAAGTCTGCAGCAGCAGAGCGATGGGCATTTTATGGCTGACCTGGAGGGACTCTCCACGGCCCACCATGTCGTAGGCAAAGACAATGGCACCCATGCGGGCCAGTGCAGCACTCCTGATCTGAACATCGGCTGTAAAGCGTTTATCTTTTGCATGACCGTGGGGACAGAGGATGGCCGGGTTTTTTTCTCTGGCCTGAAGGGGGCTGTACAGGTTCCCGGTGATCCAGAATCCAGGGAAGCTCTCAATGGCGATATTTTCCACCGTGTAGCCATCCATTTCGCGTCGGGAATGGATGATGGGATTGAATTGATCCACGATGTCGGGCATCTTTTCCAGTTGCATCCCACTGATGATTCCCTTCCTGATGATGTCGGCCCGGGACTCCCATGTCTCCAGGTCATCCCAGGTTGTGCGAAACTCCTTCATCTTGCTGTTGGCCTCATCTTCGGTCCAGTGAGCCCCTACGCAAAGCATGGCATCCTGGGAAATCAATGAAAGAGGCAAGAGCAGGAACACGGGAGCAAGCAAGAGCGCCTGTATCCATTTTTTAAATCCTGTGATCGTTTGCATGCATTTAAGATAGGTAAATTTAGTGTCTTTCCGAAGGTGCCAGGAATATGCTGTACAGCTTCACGATGGATAAATATACTCTAAAAAGACACTTTTCCGGGAACAATTATTTACATTGATGGTCATTGTATTA
>JAOZLK010000155.1:6525-8572 GCA_029934875.1 Bacteroidales bacterium
TATTCCCAATGCCTTTCATGCCTGTTATTCACCCGATGGAACAAGCATGGTATACAGCCCGGTACCCGATGCATTCAGGGTTTGGAAAAATTACCGTGGTGGAACCATCTCCAGGCTCTGGCTCTTCTCATTTGACGATCATTCCATAGAGGAGATTCCCAAGCCCAAGGGTGGCTGCAACGATGTATACCCAATGTGGATAGGGGAGACCATCTATTTCCTGAGCGACCGTAATGGAGAATTTAATCTCTTTTCCTATGAAAGCTCAAGCAAAAACATAAAGCAGCTGACCAGCTATGATGATTTTCCAATAATCTCGGCCAGGAACCATGGCTCAAAAATCATATTTGAGCAGGCAGGCTACCTGCATACCTTCGATCTGAGCAGCGCTTCGCCATCCAAACTGAGCGTAGGTATTTCGGCCGATCTGCTGGAGCTAAGGCCCCGTTTTGAAGATGGGGGAAAGTATATTCGCAGTGCGGCCATCTCACCCTCCGGAGCCAGGGCTGTTTTTGACTACAGGGGCGATATTATGACTGTTCCGGCCGAGAAGGGTGATGCCCGTAACATTACACAGACCTCAGCAGCCCACGAGAAATATCCCGCCTGGTCACCCGACGGGAAAAGCATCGCCTATTTTTCCGATGCCTCGGGCGAGTATGCCATGCATATTAAGGCCCAGGATGGTAAGGGCGAGGAGCGTTCCATAGCACTCGATGGCACAGGTTTCTATGGCTATCCACAATGGTCGCCCGACAGCAAGAAGCTTTGCTACGTTGACAATGGCAGGAACATTTATGTCATGGATGTGGCCTCTGGAGAGTCTCAGAAGATCGACTCCGACGAGCTGTATATTCCCGCGCCACTGCGCTATATGTTCGGCGACTGGTCGTCCGATTCCAAGTGGATTGCCTATACAAAGGTTACTTCCACCTTTTTTAAGAGAATCTACCTCTACTCGCTGGAGCAGGGAAAATCCTTTGCAGTAACTGATGGGCTGAGCGATGCCGCAGAACCTGTCTTCGACCGGGGGGGCAAGTACCTCTATTTCTTTGCCTCCACCGATGCCGGTCCGGTCATCAACTGGTTCGACCAGTCCACTGCCGATATGGAAATGACCAGCAATATTTATTTGGCTACCCTTCAGTCCGAAACCCTTTCACCCTTTGCCAAAGAAAGTGACGAGGAGGAAATGAAGGCCGATGAGGATGGCGAGCAGAATGCTGAAGAAGAGGGCGAGGACAAGGATGAAGGCAAATCTAAAAAGAAGAAAAAGGATGGCGATAAGGATGATGATGAGGCAGAGGAAGAAGAAGAGGAAAGCCTGGTCATCGACATGGAGGGACTCCAGCTGCGGATTATTGATATCCCCGTAAGTGCTGCCGATCTGTCCAATCTTTTTTGTGCAAAGGAGAATGAGATCCTTTATGTGAAAAATGAAGCGGGCAAAAGAAGCCTGTATAAATACAATCTGGAGGATCGCGAAGAGGATGAAGTTGCAGAGATGGATTTCTATATTCCATCGGCCGACGGAAAGAAAATGTTGTACAGGAAGGGGAGCACCTGGGGCATTGCCGATGCCGGATCCAAACCCGAGCCGGGAGAGGGAGTGCTCAATACCGAAGGCCTTTCTGTGAAAATCGATCCATTGGCCGAATGGCCCCAGATTTACAATGAAGTATGGAGGGTGAACCGCGATTACTTCTACGATCCCGGAATGCACGGAGCCGACTGGCCCGCCGTGAAGGAGAAATACTCACAATTTATACCCGATTTGTCCTGCCGTGCCGACCTGAACAGGGTGCTGGAATGGATGTGCAGCGAAGTGGGCGTTGGTCACCATCGGGGTGGTGGAGGCGATGACCGCACCGATCGCGACCGGGTTTCCGGAGGATTGCTGGGAGCAGACTTTGCACTGGAGAATAATCGCTACCGGATCACCAGGGTGTATGAAGGCCTGAACTGGAATCCGAACCTGCGTTCACCCTTAACCGAACCTGGTCTGAATGTGAAGGCCGGGGAATACCTGCTTGAGGTAAACGGAAAG
>JAOZLK010000732.1 GCA_029934875.1 Bacteroidales bacterium
ACCATTGCCTGAAGGTATTCCTGTCATCCCCATAGGGATACTCGATCTCATACCATTCCAGTCCCGAACTCATAGTCAGCAGATGCTCGAGGGTAATATTTCTTTTATCATCCGAGAGGTTTTCAATGGTGTACTCGGGAAAGAAGTCGATCATTTTATCATCCACAGAGCTGAGCAAACCCTTCCTGTCAGCAATACCAAGAAGGGCTGAGGTGATGCTCTTGGTACAGGAGTGAATCCTGTGTCGATCGCCGGGGCCATATTCTTCCGAGTAGTATTGTTCGGCAACGATGTAACCCTTTCGCACAATAAGTATGCTATGGACATCCACCTGCATTTCCAGCAGGACCCTGATCTCTTCATTGAGTTCCTGGAGTTTCTTAGGATCCATTCCCACCTCCTCAGGGGCGCAGCTTCTCCATGCCTGGGTGGGCCAGTACCCTCCGTGGTAGTCGCCCGTGGCAATAAAATCGGATGCAGGGAAATGCGGATCATCATCATAGTTTTCACATGCAGCAAAGCTGAGCAGGAGCAGGAGGATGGCGAACGGGGCAAGGTTTGCTTTCATTGTGAGTAATCTTAAAATTGAATTCGGTAAGTAACATTGAGAATAAAGGGATTCTGGTACTCATACTGAATGCTGGAGCTGCTGTTTTCCCAGTACGCATATCGCACATTCTTCCGGTTCAGAATATTCAAGAGGTCAAGACTCCATTCTCCTGAATACCTGGGCCGGTTCCTTTTGAATTTGAAAAGCACATCAATTCTGGCGTAGTAGGGATATTGTTCAGAAAAACCATCGTCCCATGTTTTTACTGTATATCCGTTTTCTGCAGATGCCTCCTCGTCAATGGGCAGATCCCTCATTCCGCCGGTGAGGATGTAGCGCGAAGCAATGCTGAAAGTATGTTGCTTTCCTTTACCCAATGGAAACTCTTTTCCAATCAGCCCGTTAGACGCATACCTTCCATTGTATTTTGTATTCAGCATTTCGCCCAGCCTGTTTTTATACTTTGAATCATACAGGGAAGCGTTCACCATGAAATGAAAGCCATTGGACACGCTTCTTTCAAGTGAAGCTTCAATACCCGTATTGTAGCCGCTGCCATAGTTGGTCAGGATGTTTCCTTCGAATCCGAAATCGTAATTCATGGTTGTGAAATAAGGAGGGAAGGGATAGGCGGGTATGTCATACAGGTGCTGGTAGTATAGCTCTGTTTTAAGATGAAGCAGATTTGAAATTCTGTAATTGTGCCCCAGTACATAGTGCCTGGACTTTGACAGTTCCAGGTCCATATTAGCCTGGATGTATTCTCCATTGGGAAGATATTTACGTCCTGAATATAAGGTCATGGATTCCTTGCGGCTATGAATTCCGAATCCGCCGCTCAGGGAATGCCTGGGATTTATATCCCAATTTAAGCCCAGTCGGGGTTCAAGAGAATAGTTTTTATTCAGGTAGAACTGAATGAAGTGGAGCCCTGTGTTCAGTGTCAGGCTTTCACCTATTCGGTAATTCCATGATCCAAAGGCCTGTAAGGTTCCTGCTGATAGTTGCTCATCCACATAAGTATGCTCATATTCCTGACTTTGATAATTGGGGTTTCCCGGATCGGAGTACCAGTTGAACAGGGTGTCGGAATTCCACCCCATGAAAGAATTATCCCAGGTCATTTCGTATATAAGACCGGTTTTCAGATTGTGCCTGGCATTGAACTTCCTGTTTAGAATCAGCGATCCCTTCAGGGTGTAATCAAGGACATCTGTTTTCCAGGTCCGGTCGATGGGGATTTCTTCTGTGCCGATATTTTTATCACTGTCCCAGGTATAAGAGCGGCCCGAGAAGGCCACTACACTGCGGACAAAGGTCTTTGAATTAAGTGTTAAGCTATTGGATATCCCGGCTGTAAACATATCTGAGTTCATTTCGTACCCGTCATAGCCGGTTTCATGAGATAAGCCTCCTATTCCGAAGAGGGAAAATACACCGGCTTTTTTGGTCGGATGATATATCTTGAAAGAAAGATCCTGGAAATCCGGAATGCTCTCCAGGTTAGCCCCCAGCTGCTGCAGGATCTTTAATGTGCTGTAACGGTACTGGGCAATATAGGTTGTGTTAGAAGCCCTGTTAATGGGCCCCTCCAGCATCACTTCCGTACCCATCAGTCCAATCTGGAAGGTTTTTTCATGTTTTTCATTGTTGCCCGTCCGCAGGCGAAGATCAAAGACTCCCGAGAGGGCATTGCCATATTCTGCTGGAAACGCACCCGTAAGAAAATCAGAATTAGCCATCATATTATTGCTGACCACATTGACCCCGCCACCGGAAGCGCCGATGTCTGAAAAGTGATTCAGGTTGGGTATTTCAATTCCTTCCATCCGCCATTGTAGTCCTTTGGGACTGTTTCCCCGTATCACAATATGATTCTGTCCGTCATTTGGGGACATTACTCCCGGAAAGGAGACAGCAACACGGGAAATATCGGAGATAGAGCCCGGGAAATTCTCCACATCGTAGGCCGAAAAGCTTCTTCCGCTAACTGTCACCAGGCTGTTGATGGGTTTGGACTGGTCCGAAA
>JAOZLK010000001.1:0-2648 GCA_029934875.1 Bacteroidales bacterium
CTGATTTTTTCCAGGCTTTTCACCTCCCTTGAACCCTGGGTGGTGAGCCTTACAAGCTGGGCGCCTGCATCGATCATACGAATACATTGCGCCACCGACTCTTCAATCGAGTTGGTATCAGTATTTGTCATGGATTGAATCCTGACGGGGGCATCTCCCCCCAGATCAAGGGATCCTATTTTGATGGTCCGGGAGCGATAGAATTGTGGCATGCTAGTTGATCTCCCAGTCAGTTCCCTCCTTATGATCCTTTAGGTTGAGCCCCAGCTGAGTGAGCCTGTTCCTGATCTGGTCGGCAGTATTGTAGTCTTTATTGGCCTTGGCATCCTTTCTGAGCTGCAGAATCATCTCCACCAGGTCGCCGGTAAGATTGTTTTCGGCCTCGGGAGCATTGGAAGGAGAAATTCCCAGAACATCATAAACCATGGTCCGATAGAGTGATTTCAAGAGATCCAGATCGCTGGCAGTGATGCTCTCTTTTGCTTCGCTAAGAGCCCGGATGATCTTGACTCCATCAAAAAGATGGGCGATGAGAATAGGAGTGTTCATATCATCCCGGAGAGCTTCTTCGCACTTGTTATGCAGGGACTTCACAGATATGGATGAGTTTTCAAGGGGCTTTATGGTGTCGAGCAAGGCCATTGCCTTAAGGAGTTTTTCCAATCCTTTTTGAGATGCACGCAGTGCTTCATTTGAAAAATCAAGGGTACTGCGGTAGTGTGCCTGAAGGATGAAAAAGCGGATGGTCATTGCCGAATACCTACCTTCCAGCATCTCATGCTCACCTGAAAAGAACTGATCAAGCGTGATGAAGTTTCCCAGCGAACGTCCCATCTTCTTACCATTAATGGTAATCATATTGTTATGCATCCAATATTTAACGGATGGCTTTCCGTACCCCGCCACATTTTGAGCAATTTCACATTCATGGTGGGGAAAGAGCAGATCCAGACCTCCTCCGTGTATATCAAATTGCATGCCCAGGTATTTGGTGCTCATGGCTGAGCATTCCAGGTGCCATCCGGGGTAGCCTTCGCCCCATTGAGACGACCATCGCATGATGTGTGAGGGGTCGGCTTTTTTCCACAGGGAAAAATCCAGTGGGTCCCGTTTTTCTGATTGTCCGTCCAGGCTCCTGGTATTGGAGATCAGATCCTCAACCTTTCTTCCCGAAAGGATCCCATAGGAGTGATCCTTATTATAACGAGCCACATCAAAGTAAACAGAACCGTTTACTTCATAGGCATATCCGGCTTCAATAATTTTGGCAATCAATTCCTGTTGTTCGATTATATGACCACTTGCCCTTGGTTCGATACTGGGGGGTAGCACATTCAGCGAAGCCATGTTTTCGTGGTACCTGTTCATATAGTACTGCACTACTTCCATGGGTTCCAGAGACTCCAGGCGGGCCTTTTTCAATATTTTATCCTCTCCATCATCGGCATCATCCACCAGGTGTCCCACATCAGTAATGTTCCGGACATACCTTACTTTATACTCGAGATGCATCAGGGTTCTGAAAAGCACATCGAAGGTAATGGCCTGGCGGGCATGACCCAGGTGGGCGTCTCCATAAACGGTGGGTCCACATGCGTAAAGACCAACAAAGGGTGGATTTAATGGTTCGAAGATCTCCTTTTTCCTTGAAAGGGTGTTGTATATGTGGAATTCGCTGGTCATACCGCAAAATTAGTTAAATTTAACTATTACCTGAAATAGAAAATTATGGCTAAAAAGAAGCACAGACGCGGGGAATCATTTACCAGAGAACAGGCTGCAACACTGATCATAGGCCTTTTTGGTCGTAGTCCGAAAAAAGTGATGAATTATAAGCAGGTTTCGGTCCAGCTTAATATCAATGATAAGTATAAAAGAGGGGTGATTAATCACGCAATGGATGAGCTGGTGGGAACCAAGCAACTTGAGCTTGTGGAGCCCGGACGCTTTCGCCTTCTCAGCAGGGCCATGTACAAAACCGGCACCCTTGATATGACTCAGCATGGATATGCCTTCCTGGTCATTGAGGATGAAGCAGATGATATATTTATTGCAAGAAACAACCTGAAAACCGGCCTGGATGGAGACCTGGTTAAAGTATTTGTTTACCCTAAGCGCAGGCAGAGTACCCGGGTTGAGGGCGAGGTGCAGGAAATTCTCGAACGGGCGCGTGATACCTTTGTGGGTACCGTGGAGATTTCAAGAGACTATGCTTTCCTGCTTCCCGACAGCAGGAAGATGCCTTTTGATATTTTCATTCCCAAGGGAAAACTGGGAGGTGTGGAGCATGGGCAGAAGGCAATCGCCAAAATCATCGATTGGCCCGAAAAGGTGAAAAATCCCTTTGGAGAAATTGTGGATATCCTGGGTTACCCCGGGGAGAATGATACAGAGATGCACTCCATCCTGGCCGAATTCGGCCTGCCCATCAGGTTTTCGGCAGAGGTGGAGGCTGCAGCAGAGAAAATCCCCGATACAATTGCTGAAGCAGAGATAAAGAAGCGGCGGGATTTCAGGAAAACCCCCACCTTCACCATTGATCCGGCCGATGCCAAAGACTTTGATGATGCCCTTTCACTTAAGCCACTTGAGAAAGGCCTGTGGGAGGTGGGGATACACATTGCTGATGTCTCTCATTATGTGCGACC
>JAOZLK010000001.1:2748-4876 GCA_029934875.1 Bacteroidales bacterium
GGTGATATGAAGGAGGAGGTATTAAAGCTCTATGAGATCTCCAAAATATTGAAGGAAAAACGCTTCAGCAATGGATCCATCAATTTTGAGCGGGATGAGGTGAAGTTTCACCTGGCTGAAGACGGAACTCCAACCGGGGTTTATTTTAAGGTACAGAAGGAGGCCAACTGGCTTATCGAAGAATTCATGCTTCTTGCCAATCAACATGTGGCAGCATATGCAAGCAGGGGAGGTAAATATGCCAAAGAGATTAGCCCTGCTGAGATAAAAGGGAAAAAGGAGGACGGGAAGACCTTTGTTTACCGCATCCATGACCGGCCCGATCCTGAAAAAATTGAATCTTTTTCTCGTTTCATTACTAAGTTTGGCCATAGTCTGAATGCCCAGCAGTCGGTGCAAAAACTCTCCTCCTCTCTCAACAAACTACTGGATAGTGTTCAGGGGACCAAGGAACAAGGTGTGGTGGAAATGATGGCCCTTAGATCAATGGCCAAAGCGCGCTACTCCGTACACAACATTGGTCACTACGGACTTTCTTTCAAGGATTATTCACACTTCACTTCTCCCATCAGGAGGTATCCCGATTTGATGGTTCACCGCCTCCTGGCCCACTACCTGGAACAGGGAGAATCCAAGAATGCCGAAAAGTTTGAGAACCGGTGTCTTCACTCGTCCGAGATGGAGCGCAGGGCTGTGGAAGCCGAACGTGCTTCCATCAAGTACAAGCAGGTGGAGTTTATGAGCGATAAGGTGGGTAAGGAGTTCGATGGACTGGTTTCCGGTCTTACCGAATGGGGCATCTACGTTGAGCTGGTGGAGAATAAGTGCGAAGGGATGGTCTCCATTAAGAGCCTGGTGGATGATTTCTATGAATTTGATGAAGAGGAGTATGCCATCATCGGTCGACATACGCATCGCAAATTTGAAATTGGTGATCTGTTGAGGATTGAAGTTCTCAATGCCAATCTATCGAGACGACAACTGGATTATAAACTTGCAGAATTCGACCCTGAGTAATTTTCTTTCGAAGAAATTTGTCTAAGCTTAAAAGACTCACTATTTTAGGAGCGGTAGAAAATTCGAATCTCTATGGTTGTTGTCAAATCTGAGGTAAGGGCCCACATTGTGGACGTGGCCCGAAAGATCTTCACCAGGTATGGTTTCAGAAAAACCACAATGGAAGAGATTGCTGCTGCTTCGCGTAAAGGCAAGAGCTCCATCTACTATTATTTTCCGGGGAAAGAAGAAATATTCAAGGCCGTGGTTGAGAAAGAGGCGGGCGAGTTGCAGGCCCGACTTGATAAGACCATACAGCTTGACGCCAGCCCCCTTGAAAAACTTAAGGCATACATATTCTTCAGGTTGCATCATGTAAGATCAGTGAAAAATTTCTATTCCGCCCTGAATGAGGATTCCCTGTCGCATCTTGACTTCATTCTTGAGATCAGAAGGAATTTTGACCTTGAAGAGTTGAAACTGGTTCAGGGTATTCTTGAGGAAGGAATGCAGGATGGAAGCTTCCAGCTCTCCAGTTCCGAAATCGGAGCCATTGCCATATCCACCATGATGAAGGGACTGGAACTCCCCCTGCTGCTGAGCAGAGATCATAAAACCGACAGGGCCGAATTGCTGGAGGATTTGGTGCGCGTCCTGTTCTACGGAATTATCAAAAGGTAAAGCAAACTCTAAAGTAAAAGGCACAGCTTATATGCAGCGGTCGCTTAAATTTGCAAAGCAAATTGTAGGCTCCCTATCGCATATAAGCTTTTGCCAGTTTTGTAGGTGTGTACTTTACAGTTGTTGAAGTTCGCTTCGAGAGAAGTAAGAAAGATTATTTGAGTCCGGCCAGGGCCACCATCTTGTGGAAGAGTTCGGTGTTTTCGAAAAATCCTGTGAAATTCTCAGCACCCGGACCATAGGCAAATACAGGGACCAGGGTTGCTGAATGGCTGTTGGTGGCAAAGTCAGGTCCAATTTCCTTATAGTCGCGCGAACCAGTTTCCTCATTCTTTTTAGCTGAAAGAGAGAATCCCCCGGTTTCATGGTCGGCTGTGACAACCACAAGTGTATTCCCATCCCGTTCTGCAAATTCAAGGGCCGCAGCAATTGCATCTTCAAAATCCAGCAC
>JAOZLK010000001.1:4976-24575 GCA_029934875.1 Bacteroidales bacterium
CATCCCGTTCTGCAAATTCAAGGGCCGCAGCAATTGCATCTTCAAAATCCAGCACCTCAGCCACTGTTCCTTCCGCCCGGTTGCCATGCTCTTCCCAGTCGATCTGGGAACCTTCGACCATCAGGAAGAAGCCCTGCTCATTATGAGAAAGGACTTCGATGGCCAGTTTGGTAGCTTCAGGCAGGAAGTCTCCCCTGCCATTGGTCATTGAGGGCATGCCTCCACTGGAAAGCAGGAAGCCATACTTCTGACCAGCTATAAGGGTTCCGGGAGCTGCCAGAGCTGTAGTATCAATGGTAATTCCCTTTTTTTCAGCCATGGAAAATAAATCGGCTCCATCTTCCCGTTTGTTAAAATTATCAATACCTCCTCCTGCGAAAAAGTCAATTTCTGAATTGATTAATTGAAGGGCAAGCGAGTCTTCCTGGCTACGACTTTCCACATGGCCATAATAGGAAGCAGGAGTGGCATGGGTGATGGTCGAGGTGGCCACCAGGCCCGTACTCCATCCAAGGGGAGATATGAGTTCGGTGATGTTTGGGATGGGTAATTTCAGGGTGTCGACCCCGATGGCTCCGTTATAGGTTTTCTGACCTGCAGCCATGGCTGTCCCACTTGCTCCGGAGTCGGTTACCTTGTGAGTGGCAGAGGAAGTCTTACTGAGGCCGATGTGTTTAAATTTCTTAAACTCAGAAGGCCCATCGTTAAAATAGAATGAGCTTGAGACTGCTGAAAGGCCCATCCCGTCACCAATCAGAAAGATAATGTTAGTAGGGGTGTCAGGGCTTATATCAGCTGAATTTTTGGTTGATGAACAAGCCAGGGTTCCCAGTAAAAGGATGGCTGAGATGAAGTATTTTATCATGGTTTCTGTTTTTTAGAAGCCACAAAGTAAGTGATTTTTTAGCTATTTGATGACGGAAAAGCCTTTAAAAGCGAAGCGATAGACAGCTTAGTCCGCCATCCAGCTTTCGAAATTCCGATACATCCACCTCCAGGGTGCGGAATCCTGCCTGCTTTATTTTCCGAAGGCTTGTGGGAAAACCAGAGGGAACCAGGACGGTGTCGTTGATCCAAAGAGAGTTGGCTGCATAAGCCTCGTCCTCGTCCACCTCTATTTTATTGAAATCAGAAAATGCATGATGTTTGCAAAACTCCCCAAAAACCAGCAGGTGATTGTTCTCCAGGTAGGATAGCCCGGTTTTCAGATGAAGCATCTCCTTTAGCGGAACCCCTTCTCCAGACATCCCGTGGCTTTCAAGGATGGCGATCAGTTGCGCGGCCCCTTCATCATTGGTACGCTCCGAGATGCCAATATAGAAATGATCCCCCACCATCATCACGTCCCCTGCATCCAGTGTTCCCGGAGTATTAATGCTTTCAACATGGGTGAAAAAAGTGCTGAGAACTGAGGCCATTTCTGTCTTCTCGCCATTGCGTGAAGGGGCTCCTGGATTAGTTAAGACGGCAAAGCGTGAAGTGCAAAGCGCTACATCCTCCACGAAGGTGGAGTCGGGGAACCTGGAGTCGGGCTCAAGGACGGTCACATCCAACCCACACGAACGAAGCGCATCCACATAAGCTGCATGCTGCTTCAGCGCAAGTTTGTAATCGGGTTTTCCCAGGGAGGCAGATGTAATCCCATGGATCATCTCCTCACAGGGAGTGCGTACTATGGCGATTTGGAACATCAGGTCTGAGGTTTGTCAGCATTTATTTTCTTCACAAAGATAAAATAGATCAGTGTAAGAAGTGCAATGACTCCATCAAATATCCCGGGATCACCAGTTCATCCTGGTGGCGATAGCTTTCATATCCCCATTGGCCGGCACCATCGATTCGCAGTACAATGCATCCAACTTCAAGGGCCGGTAAGGTTTCAATGGGAACCGAGCGGGTTTGATTCAGTACTTTTTCGGATTCCTCTTTATATTTTACCATGTATGCGGCCCTGGCGTAGATGGCTTCCTGGGCATGCAAGATAACCAGGTCGGGATTTGTAGCTTTGATATACCCAGGATCGACCGATCCGTGAAAATGATGGTTTGCATAAAATACCTGGGCTGGGACATCCTGCGGAAAGCGCTGCAATATAAGCTGCTGGTTCACCGCATAGGTATCGCCTCCATGCATGAGGGTAAAGCCTTTGTAAGAAATTTTTATGGCCAGGGAGCGTGTGTTCTCTTCATCCCCATCGGCATAGCTGTTCACAATTTTAAAATGCACTCCATCCTGATCCCATTCATACCCGGTGGGGTAGGAGTTGTAATCAATTAAATGATCAACATGAAAATCAGCTATTATGGTCTTACCCGAATCGCCACCATCGTGATCGTCATGGTAGTGTGTCAGGATGAAGGTTTGAATGGTGTCAATCTTATGTCTGCGAAGCATGGGAATAAGGATACTGTCGCGCACCCACGATTTACCACAATCAATGAGCATGTGATTTCCTGAAGGGAGGCGCAGGATCATGGCTGAGCCGTGTTCCACATCAGGAGCCACCACCACCAGCTCTGAAAACAGGGGCTCAGGCTGAACCGAAACTTCGGCCTTGATCAAATCCTGTTCAAGCAGCACTGATATTTGGTGGATGCCGTGGTCCAGTTCCAGGAGTTCAGATGATTGAAGTTTAAGCCATATGGCCGATTCCTGGTGGGGATATGGAAGCACTGAAAAATCTACGGGACTGCCATTTACAATCACCCCCCGGACCTGCTCGTGAAAATTGTCGATTTTGAAAATAAGGTCGTGGGGCTCACTTTTGTAAAAGCTATTCTGACGGGGAGTAATCCCATAGTCTATACGGGCTGGCTCAATGGCGATCCAGTCGATGTCCATGCTTCCCCAGCCATCCCTGACACCAAGGGTATTGATCCCCGAATCCAGGTGAAAAGGCTGTGAAAATAACTTCCAGTCGGCCGACATATCAAAACCACAGGCAATTTCGCTGTCATTTTTCAGCAGGTACTGCATTTTATCTCCCCCCCGGGTGCGGTAGCGGATCACAAGCTGGTAATAGTCACTCCGGTCCAGGGAAACCTCCCAATTCACCTGCGAAGATTTCTCAATGGACAGAAAGGCACCACCGGAAGCTCCGGAGTCAGCGCTCAGGGTCATCTGGCTGTTGACTCCCGCTTCGGCCTCATATTTATTTTCATCACCGGGTACACTTAGCTTTTCTGCCGGAAACAACTGCTCTTTAAGCCATTTGGGCCGGTCGGTGGTCACAGCTGTTACCCCCAACTGCTTCATGCTCCAGGCAGTTCCCGGATCGTTGACAGTCCAGCACCAGAGATCCAGGCCCGCTTCCCGGCATGCTTTGGAAAGATCCGCATCAATGATGGAGTGTCGCAGGTTTAATCCATCCAGCTTATTTTGAACTGCCAGTGCAATGTGCTTTTTTGTATCGGATTTGGAGCTGGAAAGGTAGTAGCAGGGCACCCCCGGGTAAATTGCCTTTGCCTGCCTGATGGCATCAAAATCAAAGGAAATAAAGGCTATAGCCCCGGTGGTCCAGTAACGATCCACTTCTCCTTTAAGGAAGGGAAGGATTTCCGTGCTGGTCTTAATTTCGATCACCAGTGTACGATCGGAGGGAATGGTCTCAAGCAGATCTTTTAAGAGCGGTATTTTCTCTCCTTCATATTCGGGCAGGTTCGTTTCACGAAGTTTAATGGTCAGATTACGAAGTGTCTCCCAGGGAGTATCAGCGACCACATGTTTCTGGCCTGTCAGATTTTTGGTGTTTTTGTCATGAAAAACCACCACCTGGTTATCGGAGCTAAGCATTACATCGCATTCGGCGGCATCGGCACCCAGTTCCCAGGCAAGTTTTATGGAGGCCAGGCTGTTTTCCGGCGCAAGGTAAGAGGCACCACGGTGTGCCACAAAACGGAAAGGCTTTTTCGCAGTCTTTTCCTGTCCCTTTGCCGAGGACAGAGAGGATAGCATGAGAACCAGCAGGAGGAACACAAATGGTTTCGGACGGTCCGGATTTGATCCTGGAGGATTTGAATGTAGAATATTGCCGAATATCATGATGAAAATCTTTTCAGAAAGTTAATCAGATACTTTAGTAAAGAGATATTCTGAGCTCAAAAGGTTCACGCTAACGAGATAAGTTCCTTTCTCAGCCTTGATGGGTCCGCTTTTTTCATACAGCTGTCCTGAAGGAAAAGCAAGTCCACCCCAGCTGTGCTGCCATTTCTCATCTGCCCTGAATTTCAGCTCGCCGGTCTCCAGGGTCACCACTCCTTCCCATACCCCTTCCTGCTCTTCATTTTTTATTAGCAGGGCAGATTCGGCTGGGCCGGACTGAAGGGCTGTACCCACCAGGCCTATGCTAAGCGCATTCAGCCAGGCTTCCCGTTTCTTTTTAGTTTCTGAAAGCAGATAGTGTTTCAGATCCCGGATATCCTGATCTGACATACGGCCTTCGAAGCCGGGCATTCCCTTACCCACAAAGGCACCCTTACCCACGATTAATTCAAAGGCTTCAAAAACCTCGAGACTTGAATAACTCAGGTTGGAAATAATACCGCCTCCATGACAAAGGTTGCAGCTGTTTTGCAGGTACATTTGCTGACCATGTTTAATTTCTTCCGCAGTGGCTTCAAAGTCTATATCGGCCAGCACTCGCGGAGCTGCTTTTTCAAAAAAAGGTGGATTTTCTTTTCTACCAAGAGCAAAGGTGTAAACTGTGCCAGGATTCACCTGTTCGGTCATGATGCTTCCCCAGATACCTTCAGCTCCTCCCCAGCCCACAGCAAGGCTTATATATTGTACGCCATCCACCATGTAAGTGTTGGGAGCAGCCATGATGCCTGTACCCAGTTCATAGGACCAGAGCTCTTCCCCGCTGCCAGCATCGTAGGCTTTAAATACTCCTTCAGCATCCCCCTGGAAAACCAGGTCCCTGGTGCTCAGTACGCCCCCGTTCCAGATCGAAGGCTGCTTTACGCTCCACACCTCCTTCTGCAGGACCGGATCCCAGGCGATTAGTTTCCCATAATGAGAGGAGGCCAGGGGATCCCTTATCCTGGCGTCATTCATGTATTTAAAGTCCTTTGGCGGCCCCATCCAGGAGGTGTCCGCTCTTGCGGGAATGTAAACCAGGCCGGTTTCCGGGTTGTAAGACATGGGATGCCAGTTATGGGCATCCAAGGCTGCCGGAGCTTTCTGGAAAGCCCATTCCTTGTAACGGGCATTTTCGGTCTCAATGGGTCGACCCGTATTGTAATCAATACCGCTGGCCCAGTTCACATAAACATAGGGCTCAGCCGAAATAAACGCCCCATTGCTTCGGTCGATCACGTAGAAGAAACCGTTTTTTGGCGCCTGCATTAAAACCTTTCTCATTTCCCCCTCAATCTCAAGGTTGGCCAGTATGATGGGCTGTGTTGCTGTAAAATCAAAGGTTTCTCCTGGAATCTGCTGATAGTACCATACCAACTCTCCATTGTCGGGATTAAGCGCCACAATGGAACTGAGGTAAAGCTTGTCTCCTCCACCCGGGGAGCGGACCTCCTGGTTCCAGGGTGATCCGTTCCCGGTACCGATATAGATTAGGTTCAGATCCGGGTCATACACAATGGCATCCCAGACCGTTCCTCCTCCGCCCATGGTCCACCATTCACCCTTCCATGTACTTGCGGCATCTTCCATATCCTTTGACTCAAATCCATCGGCCGGGTTTCCGGGAACCGTATGAAAGCGCCAGAGCAGCTCACCACTATGTGCATCATAGGCTGACACATAACCCCTTACCCCGGATTCGGCACCCTTGTTTCCAATGAGCACCTTTCCATCAAAAACCCGTGTGGCTCCGGTAATGGTATAGGCCTTGTCATGGTCGACCGTCAGTGTTTCCCACACCATCTCACCCGTGGCAGCTTCAATGGCCACCAGGCGACCGTCGATGGTTCCCACGTAAATCATTCCCTCGAACATCGAGACGCCACGGTTCACCACATCGCAGCAAACCCGCACTGCAAATTCACGAGGTACTTCCGGATCGTAGATCCAGATAATTTCACCCTTGCGAACATCGATGGCATAAACAATACTCCAGGGTCCGGAGACATACATGATCCCGTCCACCACTATGGGTGTGGCTTCGATTCCCCTGTAGACCCCCAGGTTGATACTCCAGGCCAGTCCCAGTTCATTCACGTTGGCTTTAGTAATCTGGGCCAGTTCACTGTATCGGTCCTCGGCATAGTTTCTACCGACAGAAAGCCAGTCCTCCGGATTGTCATCGGCTGCCAGCATTCGATCATGATCCACGGCAGAGGTCACCGAACGGATATGCTCCTCAGAGCCGGGTTCATTTGCTCTGGAACAACTTATGGCCAGGGCCATAATTAGGAGATAGCTTATTATAGAAGCCTGATTTTTCATGATGCATTCTTTTTGGTATCGCTTATCAAAATTACAGAGAAGCCTAAAATACATGTAGCATGATGTTTACAAATGCCTGAACAATTCTGCCATTGCAGGAATTCATGTTGTATGGATGTGTTGGGATGTTGTCTTCTTGTTTTTGGACCACTTAAGTAATCAAGCTGGTCAGCCAGGGAACCCTATTTCTTCCACCATTTTCTGAAAACCG
Source organism: Bacteroidales bacterium (assembly GCA_029934875.1). GTDB lineage: Bacteria > Bacteroidota > Bacteroidia > Bacteroidales. The sequence goes on from JAOZLK010000001.1 coordinate 11,590, forward strand.
GGGTGCTCGTGTAAATCGAAGAATTGAGGCTCGCTGATAAGCCAGGGGATTTCCATTTCATGATCATCGATGGCAATGCGCAACCAGGCTAGGGCCTCTTCCGTATTTCCCATAGCTGCACAAACCACAGCGGTAAAAAAGCCGGTTGACCCGGCAGAACTTATAGCCCTTCTTTCTTTCAGTTCTTCAAGGATGGCTTCTGCCTTTGTAAGCTGTCCTGATCTGGCATAGGCAGCTCCCAACCAGCCCAGTATCCTTGGGTAGCGAACATTCTCAATCAGGAAGATCTGTTGAAATATGTCTATTGCCCGATTGTACTTGCCGGAATTAAGAAGAACAAATCCGTAAGAATCCATGATCGAGTAGTTCTTCATGATTCTAAGGCGGTCCTCGGCATAAGAAAGGGCTTCTTCAATCCGCCCTAAATAAAAGAGGGAAAGGATCATCCTGGTGTTTGGATAATAGGGTTCCTCCCGCTCCTGCAGCTGACTCATGGCGAGCGCTTCGTTGTGCCGTCGCATAAAATTCAGGTAGTCCGCGTAGAGGGAATAGCCTTCCGGTAGATTTTTGTTGATACCCAGCAGGAATTCTTCTTCGGCCCTATTGAAGTCCCAGTCATGATAAAGGAAGTAAAAGGCCCTGATGGTGCGGGCCTCACTCAGACCAGGATCAATTTCCAGCGATTTTTCAATGGGGATGATTGCTATTTTCAGGGCATCAAGCGCATCCATCTCAGCCCCGAACATAGAAGCTTTTGCAAGGTATGAATGCCCCAGCCAGCTGTAGGCCATGGCAAAGCTGGAATCGAGCAAGATTGCCTCTTTGAAATATTCATTGGCCCGGTTTGCCCCTTTTCTTGTGTAGGTCCTGAGTTCAAATACCCCCTTCAGGTATAACTCATAGGCTTCAGCATTATTGGTATAGTGCGTGTTCAGTCCTGAAATATCGGCAGGTGAAAGTTCCGATTTCAAGGACCTTGCCACATGTCCGGCAATTTCGTTTTCAATGTTGAAGATGTCTTTGAATTCCCGGTCATAGTGCTGCGACCATATCCTGATCCCGTTTTTTCCATTTAGCAGGCCCACTTCAATGCGTATCTGATCGCCAAATTTTTGGATACTACCCTCAAGCACATAATCCGTATTCAGTTTATCGGCAATCTGGATAATGGATTTGTTGGAGGCATAGAGTTGGGCTGTTGAGGTCTGGGAAACTACACGAAGATCATCCAGGCCGGAAAGCTTCCTGGCAATTGCATCTCCAACCCCCTGTACAAGGTATTGATTCAGGGGGTCGTGGCTCAGGTTAGAAAGAGGTATCAGAGCAATGGAGGGATCCAGTTTCTCCGTCTTCTGCTTTTCATCCGGCAACCATTTCCACAGGAATATAAATGACGTTCCCAGGACAAGAACAGCTAAGAAACTAAGCAGGATGGTCCTGGGAAGCTTTGATTCTGTGACATCGGCAGTCGGGGTGCCGGGCTCTGATTCCTGCTCGCCTGTGGCTTGATCTTTAACTGCACTGGGGGGGGATCCAAAATAGTGATTAAAAGATTTGCTGAAATAAGTGGCGCTTCCGAAACCAACCAAGTAGGCCACCTCTGAGACATTGAGATCTTCATCCTTTAAAATAGACAGGGCTTTTTTCAACCTGTATTCCCTGATGTACTGACTGATGGTCTTGCCCAGCTGCTTCTGAAGTTTCCGGTGCAGGTGTGAACGGCTGTAGCCCATTGCTGTAGCCATCTGCTCAACGCCAAAATCCTCGTTTGTCAGGTTCTTCTCGATAAGCGCATCGAGTTGCTGAACCAGTTTACCTGCCTCGCTGCCCTTTGCCGGGGAATTCATTAATAGTCATATTTGGTAAGTGCTGCCAGTTAAAAAACACATCTTTGAATAAAATGTTCAAACAGAATGATTTAGATGTTTTAAGTGATTCGCATATGATATTCCCCGATTAGGCGTAATTTTACTTATGAATAGAATATAAGAACCGTTTAACAATAGATAATAGCATGGAAATTAAATTCTTCCGCAGACTCAGAAATTTTCTGCGTACCACCCTCATCGGGGGTATCGTAGCCCTGGCGCCACTTACACTGATTGTTCTTTTGTTTCGCTGGGTAATCACTGTGATTGGCCGCAACCTGACACCGCTGGTGGATACCATCTTGCAGGATCCCGATCCAAATCCCTTTTATAAGCTTGCCCTTTACGTCATCACTTTCACAGCGGTATTGCTCTTTTTCTTTATCATCGGGCTGGTTGTGCGTACCCGCTTATATCGTTTTATGAGCAAGGCAGAAGACCTCTATCTTCAGAAGATTCCTGGCTATAAACTTGCCAAAGAGACAGTACAGCAGTTCTTTGGGAAAAATCGCTCCTTCTTCAGAGAGGTTGTGCTGGTGGATATTTTTAACTCAGGGGCCTTGATGACCGGTTTCATAACCGACGATCAGGGTGAGGTCGTCACTGTTTTTGTTCCCACCGGGCCAAACCCCACCTCGGGTAATATTTACCACCTGAACAGGGATCGGGTATTAAAAACCGGGGCGCCGGTGGATACCGGGATGAAATCGATTATCAGCTGCGGTGCGGGTTCCGCAGAGCTCTTCGATTCAATGAAAAACCTGGAGGATTAGGAGGTCGGATTTTCGTCGCTCTCGGGGGAAGACTCATCCCGGGCTTCCACATGTCTGAAAAAGCGCTTCTGGTTAAACAGGATAATTGCCACTGCTACGGTAATACTGGAATCGGCGATGTTGAAAACAGGACGGAAGAAGGTGAAGCTGGCTCCGTCACGGAACCAGTCCGGATAGTTTCCCTTTAATATGGGAAAATAGAACATATCCACAACCTTTCCCTGGAAAAGGGGGGCATAGCCACCATCTGCAGGGAAAACAGGGGCTACCTGGTAAGGGGTGCTTTCACCGAAGATAATACCATAAAACACAGAATCGATAATATTCCCAAGGGCGCCGGCCATTACCATGGCAAGGGTAAGAATCAGGCCGGTATGTGCCTTGATACGAATGAGCTGACGCATATAAAAGATGATCCCTCCAACGGCGACCATGCGGAAAGTGGTAAGCAGAATTTTACCCCAGCTACCCGGCAGGCTCATACCGAAAGCCATTCCATTGTTTTCAATGAAATGGAGAATGCCCCAATTACCCAGAAAGGGAATCTGCTGGTAAAGGGGCATATTGGTTTTGACCAGAATTTTTAAAGTCTGGTCGGCCAGCAAAATAAGCAGGATCAGAAGAATTGACTTCCTGGTAATTGACATTAGAAAATGAAAGTCGGCTTACTGCCGTGATTTTGCCTCAATACAAAGCGTGGCATGAGGAACTGCACGCAGACGTTCCTTGGTAATCAGGACACCAGTTTCCCGGCAGATTCCATAGGTTTTGTTCTCGATTCTTATGAGAGCTCCCTGGAGGTGTTGAATGAATTTTGCCTGCCGCGTGGCCAGCCTTCCAGCTTCCTCCTTTGACAGGGTGGAGGCTCCTTCTTCAAGTACTTTGAAGGTAGGTGAAGTATCCTGTGTGTCGTTACTTTCACTCTGGGTAATAGTCGACTTTAACAATTCATAATCTTCTTTCGCCGTCTCAAGCTTAAACTGAATGAGCTCTTTGAACTCTTGCAGCTCCGCATCCGAATATCTGTTCTTTTCAGCCATATTCAATCGTCTTTAGTTTTTTAAATATACAATAATTTTCAGGATAAACAGAGCAAAAAATTATACCCTGGACACCTGGATATTGATGTAAATATCCTCATCAATATCGATTTTCTTACTATGATTATTTTCAAGGGTTTCAGCCAGCACTACGCTTTCTGCAAGCGTTTGATTGCCAATATATTTACCATGAATTTCAATGGCCTTGTTAATCAGTTCGTGCTGCTCGATTACAATATGGATTTTGTCAGTTACATCAAATCCGCTTTCCTTACGAATATTCTGAATCCGGTTAATCAGTTCACGAGCCATACCCTCCTGCTTCAATTCCTCCGAAATGCTAATATCAAGAGCCACTGTAATGGAACCTTCATTTGCAACCAGCCAGCCTGGAATATCTTCCGAGGTGATCTCAACATCCTCAAGGCTCAGGTCAATTTGCTGACCGCCGGCAGATATTGTGAATGCCTGCTCTTTCTCAAATGTTGCAATTTCCTTCTGATCCATCTTGGAGATGGCTGCACCAACCTCCTTCATCAGCTTGCCGTACCTGGGCCCGAGGGTTTTGAAGTTGGGTTTGATCCTTTTCACAAGAATACCGACAGTATCGGTGATGTATTCAACCTCCTTTACATTTACCTCATTCAGCACAAGGGATTTAACCTTTTCCACCTGCTCTTTAAATGAAGGCTCGATTACCGGAATGATCATTTTATTCAGGGGTTGCCGAACCTTTATATTCACCTTTCTCCTTAATCCCAGGATCATGGAGGTAAGTTTCTGAGCCACATCCATTCGTTTCTCCAGCTCAGGATTGATTAGTGTGGTATCGAATGAAGGGAAGGCAGCCAGGTGAACCGATTCATCACTGTAGCGTACTGTGACAGAGTTCAGGTCGTTGAAGAGTTTATCCATGTAGAAGGGAGCAATGGGCGCTGCCAGCAGGGAAACAGTCTCCAGGCAGGTATAAAGCGTCTGGTAAGCAGCTCTTTTATCTGCACTGAACTCACCTCCCCAGTAACGTTTTCTGTTTAGCCGGACATACCAGTTACTCAGGTTTTCAATGACAAACTCCTGAATTAGCCTGGCAGCCCGTGTTGGTTCATATTGCTCATACTGCTCGGTCACATCTCTGATCAGGGAATTTAGCAGGGAGATAATCCATTGATCGATCTCGGGCCGTTCCTCCATGGGAAGGTCTGCGGCCTCATAGCTAAATCCGTCCACATTGGCATAGAGGGAGAAAAAAGAGTAGGTATTGTAAAGCGTTCCAAAAAATTTCCGTTTCACCTCATCAATTCCGGAGGCATCAAATTTCAGGTTCTCCCAGGCTTGGGCGTTTGAAATCATGTACCATCTGAGGGGATCGGATCCGTGTTCTTCAATGGTTGTGAATGGGTCCACAGCGTTGCCAAGACGTTTGGACATCTTGTTCCCGCTTTTGTCCAGCACCAGTCCGTTGGATATGATGTTCTTGAAGGATACCGAATCGAACAACATGGTGGCAATGGCATGGAGTGTGAAAAACCAACCCCTGGTCTGATCCACTCCCTCGGCAATGAAGTCGGCCGGGAATATGTGATCAAAATCTTCTTTGTGTTCGAAGGGATAGTGATACTGGGCATAAGGCATGGCCCCCGAATCGAACCACACATCAATGAGTACCGGTTCGCGGAACATCTTTTGTCCGCCCGGGCTTACCAGGACAAGCTCATCCACGAAGGGTCGGTGCAGGTCAAAAAGATTGTAATTCTCCTCCGACCAGTCACCTTCTGCAAATGCTTCCAGGCTATTGCTTTCCATGAAGCCGGCCGCCATTGATTTTTCTATTTCGGCTTTCAGTTCAGCAACTGAACCAATGCATGCAATTTCCTTTTTATCCTCTGTCATCCAAATGGGAAGAGGGGTTCCCCAGAAACGTGCCCTTGAAAGGTTCCAGTCCTGCAGGTTTTCAAGCCACTTTCCAAACCTCCCGGTTCCGGTTGAGGCAGGCTTCCAGTTGATGGTATCGTTTAGCTCCATCATCCGTTCCTTCATGGCTGTTGTGCGTACAAACCACGAATCAAGGGGGTAGTAGAGCACCGGTTTGTCGGTTCGCCAGCAATGAGGATAATTGTGCACGTGTTTTTCAATACGGAAGGCCTTATTCTGCAATTTCAGGAAAACGGCAATGTCCACATCAATTGAAGGGTCCTTCTCTGATTTGCTTTCATCGTAGGCATTCTTCACATATTTTCCCTGGAAGTCTCCATAAGAATCTACATTGATACGCGCTTTTACAAAGTCGGAATCCAGGTCCTGGAGCCTGAAGAACCTTCCCTTTCTGTCCACCAGGGGCTGCAGGTTTCCATCCTTATCAAGAACAGTAAGCGAGGCAAGGTTATTGACCTGGGCCACCCTGTAGTCATCTGCTCCAAATGTAGGAGCCGTATGGACAATTCCGGTACCATCCTCGGTGGTAACAAAGTCGCCTGTGACCACTTTAAAGGCCTTGCCCTCTGGCTTCACCCAATCCAGCAATTGCTCGTAGGAGATTCCCTTCAGATCGGAGCCTTTTATGGTACTGACCACCCTGTAGGGTAGCTTCTTGTTTCCGGGTTCATAATCCTCTATGGGGAGGTCCTTATCCTGTTCAGGAAAATACTGTCCCATCAAATCGCTTGCAAGGATCACCGACACGGGAAGTCCCGTGTAAGGATTAAAGCTGCGAACCAGCGAGTATTCAATCTTTGACCCAACAGTAAGTGCTGTATTGGAGGGCAGGGTCCAGGGGGTGGTGGTCCATGCCAGCATGTAAACATCGGTATCGGTCGACTCAAACAGTGACTCCGAATTCTCATCACGTATTACCCTGAATTGTGCCACCATGCTTGTATCCTTCACATCGCGGTAGCAGCCCGGCTGATTCAGTTCGTGGGTACTGAGCCCGGAACCTGCGGCGGGGGAATAGGGCTGGATGGAATAACCTTTATAGAGAAGTCCTTTGTTGTATAACTCTTTCAGAAGATACCAGACACTCTCGATGTACTTGTTGTCGTAGGTGATGTAGGGATCATCCATGTTGATCCAGTAACCCATCTTTTCTGTCAGATCCTCCCAGATGTCGGTGTATTTCATCACATCCTTCCGGCATGCGGCATTGAAATCGGCGATGGAAATTTTACTTCCCACATCCTCCTTGCTTATCTTCATGGAGCTTTCAACGGCCAGCTCCACAGGGAGTCCGTGTGTATCCCAACCGGCCTTGCGTTTTACCTGGAATCCCTGCTGGGTTTTATAGCGGCAAAAAAGGTCCTTGATGGTTCGGGCCATGACGTGGTGAATACCAGGCACACCGTTGGCAGAAGGAGGTCCTTCATTAAACACAAAAGTGGGCTTTCCTTCCCTGGAGCTAACAGATTTCTCAAAGATCTGCTTCTCCTTCCAGAAAGCATTAACATCCTTGTTGATCTGCGACAGGTCAAACTTCTTATATTCAGGAAATTTCTTACTCATCCAGGACTCCTTTTGCAGCGATTATTAAAATTGCACAAAGATAGATGAGTGGGAGTTAATATGCAAGGAGCTGCTAAAAAACAGTGAGCGCCGAGAATTATTTGGAAATCTTTAAGATTTTGGCAAATTCAGGATCCCTTCCGGCCCCGTAGCGAGAGATGATGTACATGCCCCCCGGAAGTGCACTCATATCGATCCTTTCATCAAAAGGATGTAGCAGGGTGGAAATTATTTCCTGCCCGGAAAGGCTCACCACGGAAATGCGCGATTCCACTTCCCAGGCATCCACAAAAGCCACATCGTAAACAGGATTGGGATATATATTAAATGATAGGGCAGCTTGCCCTGTTCCGGGCAGTGATGCGGTGATCCTGGGTGGTGTAAAACGCTTTGTTGTATAAATCCTGTATTCGCCGGGTTCAAGGGGAAGCAGCTCGTGCAGGTCGCTTACCGAGAGACTGTCGCCCGTGAAATACTCATACCACCATCCGGTCTTGCTGAAATTGGCCTCAAGTGCAATCTGAGACACATCAAAATTACCGATGATCCTTACATCCATATCAGGGTGATTGATTTCTATGCGCTTTCCGGGTCCGGACACAGACAGCCTGAAATCGTCCGAACGAAATGCAGCTTCGCCTTTGCGCAGTTCAATCACCGAGGCCCAGATCTGGTAGATTCTCTTTCGAAGCCCCTTATTATAATCCCAGCGAATAGGTTTGTTGCATACCCTGCAGGGGTCGTTGATGCTGTAGTCGTATCCCAGTTCTCCAAATTGCCAGATCATCTTGGGTCCGGGAACGGTGAAAAGGAAGGTGCCGGCCAGCTCCATCCTGGCAAGGGCTGTGTTCAGTTCTTTAATATCATATGTCCCGGAAGAATTTCCATACTCCAGGTTCTTGTACATAAGCCGCTCTTCGTCGTGACTTTCCATATAGCCCACCAGGTGGGGGTCATCCCACCCCCTGAGTTTGTAAGAGATCCCACTGAAGTTGGATTTATTATCCACATGGTAGGCCATGGTAGCCTCATTATAGGAGTGATTCATATTCCCCCACAACATTATGCCAAAATCGGACAGAACCTCCTCCTCAGAATTATCAGTCAGGTGCTCCAGGATCACATAGGCATCATTGTCGACGGTCCTGATGGCTGTGGCCATTCGTTTCAGGATGGCAATCCGTGATGCATCATAGGCCCATCCATCGCCAGGTTTATTGGTAAAGCCCTTGGTAAAATCGAAGCGGTAACCATCCACGTGATACTCTTCAATCCAGTGGGCATTAACACGGTCTACAAAAGCTTCGGTCTGCGGACTTTCATGGTTGAAGTCATAACCCCAGGAATAGACCGGGTTGGGTGAATCCACATTGTACCATGGATTATCTTCGCTCACTTTTCCATTTTCGAAATACAGCTGCACCAGTGGTGACTGGCCATAGGAGTGGTTCAGTACCATGTCGAGGATTACCGCGATACCGCGTCCGTGACAGGAATCAATGAATACCTTAAGGTCCTCGGCCGGACCATAGTATTTGTCGGGGGCAAAGTAGAAAGAAGTGTTATAGCCCCAGCTTTCGTTGTCCTCAAATTCATTCACCGGCATCAGTTCGATGGCTGAGACTCCCAGGTCAGTGAAATAATTGAGGGTGTCGGTGAGCGTTTTCCAGTCGTGTGCCGCAATGAAATCGCGGACAAGTAACTCATAAATGACCAAGTCTTCCTGTGGGGGTGCCGCAAAGGAAGCATTCTTCCATTCATATGCTTCCTTTGCGGTCTGCAATACGGAAGTGATTCCAGTGGTAAGTCCTTCCGGGTAAGGTTTCAATCCGGGATAGGTGGCTTCATCAATTCCCCTGTCTTTGGGATCAAGTGTTTTTTCTGTGTAGGGATCAGCAATGATCAGATCGCTGTCGACCTGGTACTGGAAGCCATACTCTTTACCGGGAACCAGGTCCCTGAGGGTGATCCACCACCGATCCCCGTCCTTCGACATTCTAAAATCGGAGCTGGGCCCCCAGTTATTAAAGTCGCCAATGACGAACACATTTTCTTTAAGGGGTGCATACAGAACCAGTTGAACGGTCTGCTCATCAATGTAGTTGATTCCATCAATCAAACCCTCGGGAACCGGTTCGATAAGCTGTTCACCCATGGTATGGACAAATACCGAATCAGCTACGCTTTCTCCCCCGGAAAGAGCTGTCACTTTCAGCCAGGAATCTCCCGGTGATGGAAATGAAAAGTTGTGTGAGATACTTTCGCCGCTCAGGGATTTTACCTCGATCCCGTCCTGGTAGAGCGTAAGGTCCGAACTCTGAGAGGCTGCGGCTTCAAAAGCCACCACGCTCCCCGGTTCTACCACCAGGTTACGATCCGGGTTGATGATGGAGACTTCCAGACCCTCGGAAAAAACTTCCACAAAGATGTCAGTTCCCCCGTCATCTTTGCCCTGAAGACTTCCATCTGAATTCCGGAAAACAAAGGCCAGATGGGTGATCTCCACCCCATCGGAGACCCCGTAATATTCTATTATCGAAGGTGAGATATCAAGGGAGTAAAGATTGGCCGAGACCCTGCTTAGTTTGGTCTCCGGGGTGTTTTCACACCAATCGGTCTTTACATATTTCCAGTCTGTACTGCCAGAACTCTCGAGGGTCAGCACCCCTGTATGTGCATATACATCCCCGGTATAATCTTCCAGTCCCGCTGTACCCTCAGTGGCATCATAGTAGATCGTAACGGCCTTATCCGCTAAAGGTAATGCTGGTTCAGTAGTAATGATCTGTGTCATCCCTGTAAAGGGGAGCAGGATTAAGCAGAAGAATGAAAGTAATATGGGGGATTTCATGCGGTGAAATTAAAAAAAAAAGGGCATGCACAAGGCACGCCCTTTTTCAAAGAAAAAATATGATTATTGTGTAATGCTACCAGCTCCGGTTTTGAAGTTCAGGTCGATGGTTGCAGCTCCAACAGCTGTAACTACACGCTCCTGGTCGTCTCCGTTTGCACGGTACTCGATCATGTCGTTGAGGACCATGAACTCATGCTGCCACCAGTCATAGTGCCACTTGTGCCATGCATACATCCTCAGTTCATCGGCTGCTACCAGGTCAGTGGTGATCGTCAGTTTCTCGTTGTCATTGTCAACGGTGAAACCGAAATCATTGGGAGTATCCCATGAGCCAACTGTATTACCCAGCAGGTAAACCTCAGGACTTGTTACTGAAATGGAGTCCCTTTCCAGGTCAACCCATACCATGTAGTATCCTGATTCTGCAATATCGGGAAGGTTGCTTCCACCTTTGAGGTGGTCACCAGCTGCTGCTTGGGTATCATCGTCAATACCAAAGTCGCCAACCCATTCTTTACCAGGGGCAAATTTCACACCTGCATCAGCAACACCAGACTCGATCCATACGATCTTCCAGAAAGCATTGCCATGACTGTGAACAGGAAGCATCTCAATTCCATTAGCTTCCCAGTCCCAACCACCGATACTGGCACCGATCATGAAGAGCTGAGCGGGATATTCAGGAAGTGCGGGGGCATCATCTGTTTTAACCATGGTAGCTGAATGACCATCTGTCAGTGACCAGGTCATGGTCGATTTGTAAACAGCGTACTCAGCATTGGCAATGTTGTCACCACCAGCATCCAGCGCGGTCAATGTACCACCAAAGTTGCAATTCACCTTAACACCGGTATTTCCTCCACCCAGGTCCAGATCTGCGTCCAGGATGATCTTCCAGCCTCCCGAGTAACGGAATTTATATTCGTTCTCCAGCATGATAACATCTTCTGCCATGAACTCGATGGAGTTTACATCAAAGGCTCCCATGGTCATGGGAGTGTCATCGCTCCATCCACCAGGAGTGGCGCCACCGATCAGTCCCCACACAACTTTTGCAACTACAACTGTTCCCAGGTCAGTGTCAAGGGCGACATAGTAGAGCCCGTCTTCGGGTACGGTAAAGGGAGTTTCGGATTCAGTGTAGGATCCGCGCCAGAGGCCATTTTTGGGCTCTTCAATATCCAGGTCAGCTTCCATCACCTCGGCATAGTCAGATCCGGGTCCCCAGTAGGTGCTAGCTCCACCCACAACGTTTACGAGGTTGAATCCTTCAGAACCGGCTTTAACGGCAACATACATTTCATACAGTGTTGCACGCTCTTCCTGCAGCACTTCGTTTTTGGCTTTGGCCATAAGTCCGTTGCCATTAAGTGCGGTGAGGCCTGTACCGGCTCCCATCACATAGAGTCCGTCTTCCACAAGTATGGGTGGATCCGGATCCGGATCATCATCCTTACATGATACCATGGCAAGCATGGCAAAAACAGCCATAACAAGAAGACTTGCCCATCTTTTAAACAATTGATTTTTCATAATTCTGATTTTTAAAATAATAGTGTTTATTGTTATTAATTTCCAAGATTGGGGTTCGAATCGATCACCCATTGAGGGATGGGGAAGGTATTCCTGTCTGTCGAGGAAGTACTCTTTTCCCACCATGCATTGTTAAATGTTCCAAATCGTATCTGGTCCTGGCGGCGGTGTCCTTCAAAGAACATTTCCCGTCCACGCTCAGCCAGCAGAGATTCCAGGGTCAGGTCGCCAGCCGACCACAGGTCCGCTTCGGCCCTTTCCCTGATTTCGTTGACATAGTTAAGGGCTTCAGCCGCTGATTTATTTTGTCGAAGTATGGCTTCTGCTTTCATCAGGTAGATATCAGCCAGCCGGAATATTGGAAAATCGTTGGATAGATTGTCCTTGGCTCCCTTCTTTATTTCAAACTTTGAAACCCGGGCTCCCGACATGCGGATATCCTGATAGGTGTAGCTAAGATCCATCTGGAGGGCTGGGATATAGGGATTGATGATAAGGTTGGCATCGGCTGTTGCATCGAAAATCTCCAAGCCGTCGCTGGTATACTGCTGTCCCACCAGGAATCCCTCTTCTTTCCTGAGATCTCCATCCTCGTAAGAGTTATAATGAGCTTCTGTAGCAGCACAACCGTTCCACGGTCCGGCTGTCATGTCATAGGTCAGGTTGTGGTTATAATGGAGGGTTCGCATATGAAGGTTAAAACCCTTATAGGTATCCTCATGATAGGGTATTGTGAAGATATTTTCCGGCGAATCCTGGTTCTCTGTAACAAAGGGTGCCAGCGGATCAGACTCCAGGCTATATCCAAGCTCTATTACACTGTCACATGCCATCTCAGCCTCAGCCCAGTAGGCGGTGCCAGTATAGATCTCGGCATTCAGGTAAAGCTTGGCCAACAGAGACCAGGCCATTCCCCTTGAGACCGCAGTTTTACTTCGGCTATAATTAAGATGAGTCACACTCTCCTCAACATCCGCTACAATGGCAGTCCATATATCAGCTTTGGAATCCTTCTCCGGCTGTTCGTCCGCATCTGAAAATGTAGTTACAAAGGGAATATCTCCATAGTTGTCGATGAGCAGGTAGTAATAATAGGCCCGCATTATTTTGATTTTGCCAATGGTTGCTTTGGCTGAAGGGTCCTGGTTTTCTTCCCCCAGCAGTTCAAGCAACTGGTTGGCTTCACCAATCCCCTGGTAGTAACGGCTCCACATGCTGTTTATGGCTTCTGTTGTGTTGGTCCAGGTATGCTGGTGCAAGACCCTCCATTTTCCGCCATCGTCCCAGTCAGTATTACGAGTCGGGAAGGTAAGCTCATCGGAGGGAACCTCCTGGCAGAACCACCATCCTGCATTGTCGAGAAATTCCCTCATGGGTTCGTAGATTGGACCGGTAAGAAGGGCACCCTGTGTCTCATTTTCAG
>JAOZLK010000733.1 GCA_029934875.1 Bacteroidales bacterium
TTCCGTTCTCCAGGATCAGCCTGCGGTAGCGCTTCCCGGTTTCCGTGTCGGTCAGACCATTTTTCTTAAACACAGTAAACATATCCTGGGCATAAACCTCAGCCCAGAGGTAGCCGTAGTAATAGGTCGGATGCGTATTAATGTGGATCCAGTTTGCCTGGGGGTGCGTGCCCTCCACATACATGGGAAGCTTCAGCTTCCGGTCTATCTGTCGCCACATCTCATCACTATCCATTTCTTTGGCCGGATCAAACTGATCGTAGAGCATCATGTCGTACACACAGGATCGAAGCGATCCCAGTGCATCCAGACCCGAGGTAACATTTTTCGCATTGAGCATATTATCAAACAAGACCCTGGGAAGAACCTCCCCGCTTTCATAATGCTTCGCGAAGCTGCTTAGCATCTCATAATCCCATATCCAGTTTTCAAATATCTGGGACATGGCCTCTGCAAAGTCCTCCTTGGAGCCCGACTGCCAGGCAAACTCCCCGGTGTAGGACATGTTGTCCATGATATGACCGAATTCGTGGAAAAGGGTGCTCAATTCGTTGTGACTGATCATGGAAGGAAGTTTCTCTGTAGGAGCAGTAAAGTTTGCAAGCAGCAGGCAGGAGGGAATTTCCTGTCCTTCTTCAGTCAGTTTCCCCGGTGTTATTTCAACCCCGTAAAACCACGATTCCTTATTGGGTCTCGGATAGAGATCCAGGTAAAAACGGCCGGTAACAGTCCCATTCTCCAGAACCTCGTACAGGAGTACATCCTCATGCCATACCGATGGATTCTCAACCTTCCTGTATTTCAGGCCCAGGCTTTCCTCGAAAATACTCATCATCCCGGAAAGACACTGGTCCATGGGAAGATATTCCCTGATCAGCTCCTGATCCACCGAGTATTGTGAAATGAGTAGTTGATTCCTGTAGTAAGCCCTGTCCCATGGATTTACAGGATCGTCGCAATTGCAAGCCAGGACCTGGTTCCGATATTTCTGTAGCGTCTCAAGGTCCACCAGGGCCTTCTCTGAGGAGCGCATAATCAGGTCCTTTAAGAAATCCCAGACTGCCTCAGGATTCCCGGACATCTTCCTGGAAGTGGTGTATGCGGCATAAGAATCATAGTCCATCAGAAGCGCCAGCTCATGGCGCTTGCGAACCAACTGTTCGAGAAGATCAAGGTTCGTTTCCCATCCCCTGTTATAGTATTTCATCATATAGGCCTTCCGGGTCTCATCGCTGCTGGCATTGTTCATCACCGGGTTTCGAGTGGCTGGCATGGCTGGAACCTCATAGACACCTTCCCCGGTGCGATAGCTCTCCTTGAAATTTTCAGGCAGTCCATCGGCTCCGGCTTCATCCAGCTTAAGCACCTCATTGGCCGTATTCATATTGATTGAGTACTGGGATGAAATATCACTGATCTCTGACTTCAGCTCCTTGAATTTTGCCAGTTTTTCAGGATCCAGATTCACCCCTGCATGTTCAAAGGCCTGCATCACATCATCCACAAGAAGTTTCCGGGGACCTTCCAGTTGCCCGTAGGCATCAGCTTGCGAGAAGGCAAGCATTTGCTTAAAAACCCCGGCATCGGAAGTGAGGCTGCTTGAAAGCGAGTCAAGGCGCATATAGGCCTCCAATCCCTTGGACCTCGACATGGAATCGGGTGAAACCCAGTAATACATGAAACAGCTGGAAGAGGACTTGCTCAAATCGTTGATCACATTGTCAAAGGCCACAAAGACATTCTCAAACGAGGGTGAGTTAAGGCCCCTGATCCCCTCAAGCACATTCTCAATCTCCCTCAGGGTAATATCAGCATACTGGGTGATATGCTCATGCGTCACCTCGCTATAGCGAACCGGCTCATTCAGGTCATTAAAAAAAGGATTTCCTTCAGCTCCCTCAGGGGAACCCGGATTTTGATTACATGCAAGCATTGCCATCAGGATTAGGATTGTAAATACCGGTCTCATCATTGGGTTTTTTAGTTGGATCAACAAAGATAGTGAAACAGCTACACTATAAAAAAGTGATCCCATCCTACATTTTGTATGTTGCATTTTGTAATATGCATTTTGTAATATGCATTTTGTAATATGAATGCCATTTTATAAGACAGATCATGAGAAAACAAAGAAATCCATTTCCAACCACGGGACATGCCTGACCTGAATACTTTTGTGCTCGTGAAGCCGAGCTTTCATCCCTCCTACATAACAATGACGGAGGAAATTCAAACACCTGGAAAGTGGAAGCCAACCGAATTCATCACAGGGAATACCCTTGGAAATCCATCCACCGTATTGCAATCCCTAAAGTCGCTGCAGAAAATGGAAATGGTGCATCGTGAAAACAACAAGGACGGGAAATTCTATTTTGGGATCTATGATGTTTTGGTTCGTCACTGGATTGATAAACGCAAGCAGAAATCAAACCAGCATTGATTTCAACAATTACATGCTTGATAATTCCCGTCAATAAGCTTAATCCAAAGCTTAAAGTCATCTTGTAAAGATTTACTGGCCATGGAACACCCGACTTAGTCAAGCACCTGACTGAGTCAAGCACCTGATTGAGTCAA
>JAOZLK010000156.1:0-3675 GCA_029934875.1 Bacteroidales bacterium
TAGTGGGAGCTACAACAGCAGAAAGCATGAGCTTATGCTGGAATCCAACTATAATCCCAATAATTTTGCGTGGAGAAGCAGGGAGCTCTTTTTTGAGGATACTCCCCTTATGGAGGTGGCCGATCTGATTGGAAAGGTTTACAATGTAAGCGTGGTCATTCCCCGGGCAGAACTTGCTTCCTGCCCCATCACAGTTTCTTTTAGCGGGCAGGATCTGGATGCGGTGTTGAATGTGCTTGAAGTGACCCTTGATCTGGAAATTTCACGCTCCGGTGATGTGATTACCCTGAATGGGGATGCTTGCATTGAATAGAGAATGATATGCGGGGAAGAGTTGTTAAAATAGGAGCACTCTTTATTTTTGTGCAGCTTATTGTCTGCCAGCTTAATGGCAGGCAGACCGGGATCGACACTCCCATCAGCCTTCATGCCGACTCTGTTCCACTCCGCGAGATTCTCAATAGCATTGAAGAGCAGACAGGCCTCAGCTTTTCTTACTCCTCCCGGCTGTTTGAAGATAAGGAGATCAGGAGTATGCATGTGGAAAGAAAAGCCCTGAAGCCGGTTCTTGACTCCCTTTTTTCCCGCCAGAGTATCAGGTATGAAGTGATTGAACGTCAGATTGTGCTCAAACGTGCAAGGCGATTAAAAGCAGATGTGGATGCGTCCCTCTCTTCTCCGGGAGATGAGATGCCTGTCCGTTTTACCTTAAGTGGTTATGTAAGGGATGCTTTTACCGGGGAAGTCCTGATTGGAGCCACCGTGAGTATCCCCGGAGGCCACCAGGGGGCTATTTCAAACGAATACGGTTTCTTTTCTTTGACCCTGACCCGGGAGATCTCCCAGCTGATCTGCTCATACGTGGGTTACAAAACAAGTTTCATCCCTGTTTCCGGGATTGATAAGCAGAGCCTGATTTTTCCCATGGTAAAGGAGATCGCCCGATTGAGTGAAGTAACAGTCTATTCCGACGATGAGACAAGCATTATCAGATCCGCAAGGAGCTCCGAGCGACAGCTCACTCCCGAGGCTGTAAGGAATATGCCTGCCCTGTTTGGAGAAAAGGATGTGATCAAGTCACTTGCAGCCATTCCGGGGATCAAGTTTTTCGGGGATGGATCCACCATTTTCTTTGTGCGAGGAGGAGGAAGGGACCAGAACCTGATCACCATTGATGAGGCCCCCATATACAATCCCACTCACCTTCTGGGCTTCTTCAGCACCATTGTTCCGGATGCCATCAAGGATGTACTGGTTTACAAAGGTGATTTTCCTGCCAATTATGGAGGGAGGCTCTCCAGCCTGATTGATATCCGCACCAAGGATGGGAATATGAAGCACTTTGGATTTGACGGAAGTGTGGGTCTTTTGTCATCACGACTCTCCCTTGAGGGGCCAATCTGGAAAGAACATATTTCATTTTTCATTTCGGGCCGGAGATCTTATATCACCTTACCGATCCAGCAATTTAATCCCAGGGTAAATGACCTTCATTTCTCTGACCTTCACATGAAACTGAATTACGATATCAATCCCAATAACCGGGTCTTTTTTAGCATATACAGTGGAGTGGACAACTTTGAACAGCAAAATAATCCGGAACAATCATCAGGCATCAACTGGAGGAACAGCACCTACACCCTCAGGTGGAATCATCTCTATTCCGAAAGGCTCTTCTCCAACCTGAGCATCCTTGGGTCCACCTACGATTACTATTTAAATACAGATATTGAGGCTAAGGATTACTGGCATTCGCATGTGGATAATGTGAGCATTAAATATGATTTTACCTGGTACACCAAACCATCCTCGACCTTAAGATTTGGAGTGCTTTCAGCTGCTAATTTCTACAATCCGGGGAACTATTACAGGCAGGGGCTGGAGTTTGATCCCGGACTGGATCTATCGACCAAGCGCTCGAGGGAGTTGGCTGCATATGCGTCCAACCAGTTTATTATCAATGAGAAATTCTCAATCAGGGCAGGCCTGCGCTTTACTGCCTGGCAAAATATTGGTCCGGCCACCGAATATGATATAGTGAAAAGCTCGGGAGGAGATTTCGAAACCGACAGCCTGGTGGTAATCGAATATCCCCCCGACAAGGTTTACTATACATCATATTCCCTTGATCCGCGCCTCAGCCTGGTTTACCAGCCGGGTAAGCGCCACATGCTGAAGGCCAGTTACAGCCGCACCAGTCAGTTCCAGTTTCTGATCACCAACTCCATTAGCCCCTTTACCTCCCTGGAAGTCTGGCTTCCGGCCGGACCCAATGTTAAACCGCAGGTGGCCAATCAGTTTACCCTGGGATACATTCATAGATTCGGTCAGTCAGGTTTGAGTTTCGACATTGAAGCATACTATAAGGTGATGAACAACATCATCGATTACAGGGACCATGCCCGAATGCTGATGAATCCCCTGGTGGAATACGAGCTGCGGATCGGCACCGGGAAGGCATATGGCCTGGAAATGATTCTTAATAAAGATAAGGGTAAGCTGACAGGCTGGGTCTCCTATACCCTGTCCAGGGCCCTTAACCAGGTGGAGGGGATCAATGGAGGAGATTCCTATCCGGCCTATTCTGACAGGCCTCACGATTTTTCCATCTTCCTTTCCTGGGCCTTTCACCCCAGGCTCACCCTCTCCGGAAATTTCATTTATATGACGGGCGCCCCCTTTACCATGCCCACAGGATTCTATTATTACGATAATCATCAGGTTCCGATTTATGCCCGGCGGAATAATGGAAGGCTTCCCGATTATCATCGCCTCGATCTTGCACTGAACTGGCAGCTGGGCAAGCCTGGTGGAAGATTTCGTCATGAATTGATTTTTTCGATATACAACCTCTACAACAGGAAGAACCCTGTTGCTTTACATTTTAATAAGATCGACGACCAAAACGGAAACTTCGTGGTACCCTATGATTTCTATAACAATCCGCAACTGGAGTCTACACAATTCTATCTTTACGGGGTCGTGCCTTCAGTCTCTTATCACTTCACATTCTGATAAATGAAGCCAGTTTCTCCATATAGCAACTTTCCTAAGCTGAGCAGCACATTCCTGCTAATAACACTTATAGTGTTGATGTGTGCTTCCTGCACCGAAAAGATTGATTGGGAACTGGATTACAAGGAAAGTGATGTGATAGTGGTGGAAGGGAAAATCACAAGTGAGTTATTGCCACACGAAGTGATTCTTAGCTGGCCGGTATATGAAATGAATACCCTGCCCGAGCCTGTGACCGGGGCAGAGGTGGAAATCAACGATGCCCGCACGATTCATAAGCTGCGTGAGGATCCGTCAAGGCCCGGAGTCTATCTGAGCGATGGAAGTTTTGCGGGGGAGGTGGGAAAGGGATACCAATTGCGCATCCGGCATGGAGAAAGGCAGGTTACTGCAGTGGCCTTCATGTGGGAAGCACTGCCTTTTCCCAATATGAGACTCCACCTGGTGCAGAATAATCCTCCACTGTACGAAGTATACATCAATGACCAGAATGGTCCCTCGATTATCAGGATGGACTTGGACTGGAGTCATGTCCGGGGCTATGAAAGCCTGCCATCCCATGAGAACCATGCACTCATTTATCATTATACCCTGGGGACAGTTGACGTTAACCACATCTTTTCCCCCGACAGGGAACATGTCTATTTCCCTCCGGGTACC
>JAOZLK010000156.1:3685-8555 GCA_029934875.1 Bacteroidales bacterium
ACGTCTACCGCGAAAAAG
Source organism: Bacteroidales bacterium (assembly GCA_029934875.1). GTDB lineage: Bacteria > Bacteroidota > Bacteroidia > Bacteroidales. The sequence continues at coordinate 3,704 of JAOZLK010000156.1, forward strand.
AATCGGTTTCCCGTGCATACGGCGAGTTTCTCAGGGGAATGCTCTCCGAAACCGACTGGAGGGGTGGCGTTTTTGATGTAATGCCAGGCAATGCCCGCACCAACCTCAGCGAAGGGGCCATCGGCTTTTTCACAGCCTGCGACATGATCCGTGACACCCTGATCATTGAATAAGGCTGCTTACAATTTAATGGTTGAGTTTTTTTTCTTGCTCAATCATCTTTCTCTCTCGTGAAAGTTCAAGCTTAAGTTCTTTTTCAGTGGGTAGATATAGCTTATATTTTGAAGCGAAGATTTGTTGACTGTCGTTTAGTAGGCTGTATTTTACGATCGTGCGATTGCTTTCGGCGCACAGGATCAGACCAATAGTTGGATTGTCGCTATCTGATCTTATTTGGTCTTCAAAGTATCTCACATAAAAATCCATTTGGCCGATATCCTGGTGGTTCAACTCACCGGTTTTCAGATCGATCAACAGGAAACATTTGAGAATGTAATTGTAAAAAACGAGGTCAACATAAAAGTGTTTCAAGTCGGCTGATATCCGGTATTGCTGGTTGACAAAAGAGAAACCCTTCCCCAATTCCAGCAGGAATTCCTGTAGTTTATCAATCAGAGCCTGTTCAAGTTCGTTTTCAAGATATGAAGAGCTTGATTTAAGATTCAGAAACTCGAGCACATATGGGTCCTTTATTAATTGAGCAGGTTCCATTTGCTCTTTTTTACTATTTGCCTCCTTTCTCACAAGGGATAGTTTATTCTTTTGTGTCATTAGCATGCGCTCATAATAATGGCTGTTTACCTGTCTCTCTAGCTGTCTTGTGCTCCAATTTCCTTCAGCAGATTCTTGGAGGTAAAATTCTCTGCCCTCCAGGTTTTCAATGCGCATCAGAATGCGGTAATGTGTCCAGGATAAATCTGAACGCAGTGCGTTCACTTTTGGGAAAGCCAGGTAAAACTGTTTCATATAAAACAAGTTTCGCTCATCAAAACCTTTACCATATTTTGTCGTCAGCTTTACAGCTAGCTGTTTTATAAGAAATGCACCATATTCTGCTCTGCTTTCTCCCTTCTGTTCTTCTTCAATGATTTCTCCTCCTATATTCCAGTACGCTTGCACCATTTCAATGTTTGCAGCCCGATATACATTTGTTCTGGCTCCCTCAAGGATGTTTTTTACATTGTTATAAAATTTCTCAAAGGATGCGGTGGTTGATTTTTTCATTTTGTTCGACTTTTTATAGAAATTATTATTGATTATTCTTGTCATACACTGATCAGAGGGTAGGCAATAGCCATCAGTTAATTTGATATCCTTGGAATTATCAGCTCAGATATTTTAGAATCAAGCAACCGAAACCAAACGAGACGCATCATACTGGAAAGGCGAAAGTCGAAAATCAACAAGAAAATATGAATAGATATGTATTAAGCTCTGTGATTCTGTTGCTGTTAGTACTGAGCGCTTGTGAAAAGGATCTTAACCAGGAATATGATGCCCCTGATGATCAGGCTGTGCTTTTTGAGTATCATTATATAAACCATGCATGGGGATATGCTGATCATGGCTGGCTTATTGACGCCGAAGGAAAGATGCGTAGCTTCGAGTTTCCTGAAAATTTCCGCTTACCCGATTCCACTGGCAACAATCCAATGACGCTCCCGAGGCCGGAATCCTGGTGGCCTGGCTAAAGAGTATCGGAGAAGTATTCTGGTTGTCAGACTAAAATTCTCCTTATTCCGGCAATAATCCATCTGTCAAACCATCCAGGAAGCTTTTCAAACGGGCTTTGATGAAATCCATAAGTTGAAGAATACCCAGCAGGCTTAACAGAAATTCCAGGATTATTAGAAAGGATAATATACCGTCTTCAGGTCTGTAAGTACCGCCATACAATAGGGCCGAGGGGATAAAAAGGAGACCCGCACTTCCATATTTACGTTTATTGCCCAAATTCAAATGTCATATAATCAGTGAGATACAAAATCATTAAAAAATATTTTCATTTTATCTTCTTTTCCCGTAGGGGTAGATACGGGGTTTCTGTGTGTAATAAGTGAATCAACAAAAATGGAATACAAGACCATTTAAAATATTCACTAAAAATCAGAAATCATGAAAAAGTTATCTTTTTATTCTTTTGTTGCCTTCCTTCTTGGAACTATTTTTTTCACTGCGTGTGATAACTCCTTTAACCAGGGACCCGAGCTGGAGGCGTCTATTATTCCCGATGAGCTGACTGTGGAAATTCCATTGGCTCTTTCTGCTGATGCTTCCATGTATAAGGGTACAGGGATTGATACCCTCAAGGGGCGTGAGATTTACGGACATCTGCGCTTTTTTATCCATACCGGTGACCATGCAGCCCGCATTACCAGGCATGTGATACATGCAATCAGGGAATTCAAAATTGACCAGGTGATTACGCTTAGCTACGTGAGTGAGGATGATGGCCGCGTCAAGAATCTTGTGGTGGTAGAATCCCCTGAATTCGAGGGACGTACCTGGGAATATGGACTGACCATTACCGACGCCGAGTCCGAAGGAAATGAGGATGGTGGAAAAGGGATGCAGATCTTCTGGAGCGGATATCCCAAAGAAGGAATTACCATAATCAATCCCTACAACCTTGATCATAGCAATGAAAGGAGTTGGGCCACTGCAATGTACCGAATCGACTATAGCGGGGCAGGGGAAATGGGCTATGACCGTCATATGATTGTCTCCATTGCCGGCTTGCCCGATATTGATCCTCTGCTGGCTCCTTTTTCCATGGATGGCATGAAGATGTTTGTGGGTAAGAAGGGCGACCAGGTTGATGTTTATGGAAACTCAAGTCACCCCAATGCCAAGTTCCTTACCGAAAAGGTAGGTTACAACTGGGCTTTTGTGGCCTCCGGATCAAACACAGAGGATATAGCTGTGGTTGAACTGGGACTTCCCCTGAGCAGTATCGATTCGGATAGCCGGGAGCTTCTGCTTGAAAGGAACAGCATCTACAATGTATTATACAGCGAGGTGAAGACCATCTGGCCCCATGCCAGTGACGATATTCTGAATGCATGGCTGACTAATACCGAAGCCCCCGGATACTTCAACAGGCATGGATTCATCCAGGGTGGAGACGCTCCCGGAGATGAATACCTTCCACTTGTGAGAAGGATTAATAATCTGACTCCCTATAATCCGGCAGCCATTGCCGCCATGGAAATCAACTTCCAGTAAGATCCACGGTCATTCTGATGGCCACGCTAAATAAATCCCAGGGGGTGTATCGAAAGGTACATCCCCTTTTTCTATGGTCCAGGTTGGGGAGGCCTGGGCCTTTTTATCGCAGTAGGTATTTTGGCAATATCAGGAAGTCACAAGCCTGTAAGTAATTCCCAATATTGTGAGTTTTTATATTCCTATCAAAAATACCAATCATTTATAAAAAGCAGAAAATCAGACATATAGAACGCTTCGGTTGAAATGCTTAACAATGAGGAAAGTCACATGATAGTATAGAAGTCACCAGTCTGTGAGTTTGTGTTTCTGCAAATTGGGACACCCAGGCCGATTTTTACAGGCTAATACCCGTGCAGTTACTTCGCAGCAAGGATTAAAGGCTATCAGCTCTGATAGGCAGGAAAAAGAAGGCGCTCGTCCAGCTAAATAAAGATGACCTTCTGCTTCCAGCGCTCTGAAAGTGATTCCATGGAGCTTTCGTGGGTGATTCCGAGCATATATCCGCCTCCCGAGCCGTTGAGTTTCAGGTAGTATTCATTGGAGAGCTGTCCTTCGATCCACACATCGAGCATATTCTCCGGAATCATTTTACGGAAATGGGTATACTGGTAATCAGAGAGGACCATAATGAGCATGGCCGGATCACCTTCCCTGATGCCCAGGAGTACCTCAATCAACTTTTGGTTAATCATCAGGTATTCATTTAGGATGGAGGAAGCGAACGTGCTGTTTTTCATTTGCTCAAGGAAGTATTCGACCAGGGGGGCCGTATCGAAGCGTTCCCCGGAATCCAGGAGGAAAAAGCGATAGTCTCCCGGGATCTTGGAAGGATTAAATTCTCTCTTCTGAATTTCTCCCTTACTGCTGAAATAGATTGGGGCCCGGGCATGGCAGGTGAGGGCATCAATGCCTGAACTTTTCCCATGGAAGAAGGATTCGATGGCTGCCAGATCCTCTTTTTGTTGCGCAAGACTCAAATCTTCCGCTCCCGGGAAGAACATGTCATACAGGGCGGCTGAGACAGCCCCTGAACTGCCCAGGCCATAAGCGGTGGGAATATCCATCTCCAACCAGAAATTGTCCAGATTGGCAGAGAAAAAGTCAAGGTCGGGTGCAGCATGAAAGGTCTCAGCCGGAAGCTGTGAAAGATAGTTGAATATTTTACCCAGGTAGACCTGCGATTTTGCTGCCTGCTCCCTTGTTTCTTTGGTGATATCTTTCTTATTCCTGACCCTTGCATTAAACCGGGTATAGGGAATGGTAAGGGCACTGCCTCCCACAACAACACCATACTCGCCAGCGAGCATGATTTTCGAAGGATATGGATCTTTATATTTCATGATTGAATTTCTATTGGGCCTGTTCCCATCCGGTCATGGATGATCCTCCCGTTTTCACAATGCTCGAGCAAGTGAGAAGCAATGAACCTTTGCACCTCAGCTTCGTGGGCAAGATCATAGAGCAGGTGAACATTGGCCCCCGCATCGAGGGTGAATCCAATGTGATTTCGGGTTTGACTGCGGAATTCCTGCACTTTTCGAATGATTTCCAGGGTCCCCGGTCTCATTAGAAGATATCCCGGTCTGCTGGTCATCATCATGGCATGGAGTGAGAGGGCCTCCTC
>JAOZLK010000734.1 GCA_029934875.1 Bacteroidales bacterium
ATCTGCTCCCGCGGGTCGCGTCCCGGCTTCTCCAGCTCCTTTTGAATATCCTTCAGTGTAGGCAGGCCCACATCTCCACCGACATATTTCTGGAGCTCAATCTTCCCCGCCAGGGACTCATTATGCACCAGTTGATCCAGGTCTACGCCAAGATCGGCAGCCATATGCTGCACGATGTGATAACTTTCCGGATGAACCGCCGAATTATCCAGGGGGTTTTTGGCAGCATCAATACGTAAAAATCCTGCACATTGCTCAAAGGCCTTTGCTCCCATCCTGGGTACCTTCATCAGCTCTTTACGGGAAGAGAAACCCCCAATCTCCTGGCGATAATCAACCACATTCTGGGCCAGAACCGGTCCCAAACCCGACACATAAGTAAGCAGGTGTTTACTGGCTGTATTCAGGTTTACCCCTACCAGGTTCACACAGCTCTCCACAACCTCATCCAGGCTCTTCTTCAGGTTCCCCTGGTCCACATCATGCTGGTACTGTCCAACACCGATACTTTTTGGATCGATCTTTACCAGTTCAGCCAGCGGATCCATGAGCCGTCGGCCGATCGAAACGGATCCCCTGACGGTAACATCATAATCGGGAAATTCATCCCTGGCAATCTTTGATGCCGAATAAATGGAGGCCCCGGATTCGTTCACCACGTATACTTCAATATCATGCGGGAAGCGGAGCATACGGATAAAGCGCTCGGTTTCCCTGCTGGCAGTGCCGTTTCCAATGGCAATGGCCTGGGTTTTATACTGCTGCACCAGGGTTGAAATTTTCTTTGTGGCTCCTGCCCTGTCCTTCTGGGGTGGATGGGGATAGATGGTGGCATTATGTACAAGATTCCCATACTCATCCAGGCAAACCAGCTTACAACCACTGCGGAAACCAGGATCCAGTGCCAGCACCCGCTTCTGCCCCAGTGGCGAGGCCAGCAGCAACTGCCGGAGGTTTTCTGCAAAAACCCGGATCGCCTCCTGGTCGGCCTTCTCCTTAACCAGGGCCTTAAACTCATTCTCAATGGAGGGGTGCATGAGCCTCTTGTAAGAGTCCTTCACGGCCTCAGCCACCTGCTGTCCCACATCATAGGGATTTTTTACATGCTGTTCCTCCAGGTCACTCATCACCCGGGGAGTATCTGGCTCTACACTTAACTTCAAAAAGCCCTCCTGCTCCCCCCTTCGCATGGCAAGGATCCTGTGACCCGGGCATTTCTTCAAAGCTTCAGAGAACTCAAAATAGTCCCTGTATTTTTCCGCTTCTTCCTCTTTACCTTTCACCACTTTTGAGTAGATGACGGCAGTTCTGTCAAAATGGTAGCGAACAGTTTTTCTGGAACGCTGATTCTCATTGATCCACTCGGCAATGATATCCCTTGCTCCCTGCAAGGCTTCTTCCTCATTTGTAACTTCATCGTTCAGGAAACGGGCTGCAGCCTTTTCCACCTGCGTCTCCTGCTGATTCATCAGGATCTTTGCAAGCGGTTCCAGTCCCTTATCCCTGGCCATGGTGGCCCGTGTCTTTCGCTTGGGCTTATAGGGAAGATATATATCCTCCAGGAGAAGCGGATCTAGGCATTCTTCAATTTTCTTTCTTAGTTCCGCTGTGAGCAGGCCCTGCTCATCGATGGTCTTCAAAATGTACTCCTGCCTTTTCACCAGCTCCTTCAGCTTATTTAGCTCATCCCTGATCTCGGTGATCTGCACCTCATCAAGGCTGCCGGTGTGCTCCTTCCTGTAACGGCTTATAAAGGGTATTGTGGCTCCCTCCTCAAGCAACTCAACCGTATTTTTCACCTGCCTCAGGGGGATATTTGTCCTCTGGGAGATGATTTCCTCGTAGACAATCATAATAAGATCTTAAAGGGATGAAGTTAGTAAAAGCTGTCTTTTAATAGCTTTTTTTGCTTAATTTAGATTCCATGAAAAGGCACCTTATATCCCCTTCCATCCTCACTGCAGATTTTCTCCACCTGGAGCAAGAGATAGAGATGATCAATGCTTCAGAGGCCGATCTGCTACACCTGGATATCATGGACGGCGTATTCGTCCCTAACCTCACCTTCGGCTTCCCGGTCATAAGGCAGATAAAATCAGTGGCCAAAAAGCCCCTGGATGTTCACCTGATGATAGTGGACCCGGATCGCTACCTTGAGGCCTACCGTGATGCCGGAGCCGACTGGTTGACAGTACACTACGAGACCTGCGCCCACCTGCACCGGACCATCCAGAAGATTACGGAACTGGGAATGAAACCCGCCGTATCTGTGAATCCACATACCGATGTATCCCTCCTTGAACCCATTCTTGGCAATTTGAACATGGTTTTAATCATGACCGTAAATCCGGGCTTCGGCGGTCAAAAATTCATACAGGCCTCCTACGACAAAATCAGGAAACTGAAGCAGATGATCACAAAGGGGGGATATGAAACCCTGATCCAGATCGATGGCGGGCTTACCCTGGAAAATATTGACGGACTCATCGATGTTGGAGTCGATGTATTTGTGGTTGGTAACACCATCTTCGCTTCCGAAAATCCACAGGATGTGATCCGGGAGCTCAAGA